>SLGU01000351.1 GCA_007136525.1 Desulfobacteraceae bacterium
ATTTCCCGGAGAAGGCCGCACCCACCTGATCCTCGAGAATGCTCGAACTTCTGACGATCAACGGGTTCTGGCCAAAATCGTCAAGGGCCATGGCAAGGCTTTTCACAAGCCCGGGCGGAAACCGGGAATTTTTCAGCAACTGGATGATCTGGGGATAATTGATCCGTATTTCTTCAAGGTCCTTGTACTTTTGTTCGTTGAGTTCCTGCAGGTTGTTGTACTGGAGAAAATCCTTGATCTCATCCGTGGTGATATACCATGTCTTGGGTACTTTGACCGATGCAAGGAGGGGGTTTTTATCACTCATCATGCCGATGATTTTCTGGGCGACGAAAATTCCCGTGGCTTTGCCGCCGATCTTGCCATGACTGCCGGTTGGATAGATCAGTCGGGAAGCAATATCATAAAAATCGTCTATTTTTAAAAACGGCCTTGCAATACGTATAAAATCGAGGTTGTCTGAAAGGAAACGCCGGATCAAAGCGACTTCCAGCCACCTCTCCGATATGAAAGTGGACCGGTCGCTTCTGCCCATGAGGTTGTGGTAACGGGTGATCGCCTCGATAATTTCACCGATGGACGCATCGATGCGGTCAACCGCCTTGATAAGGGAGCCGGCCTTTTCTTCCTGAATCCATCTTTGAATAAGCGTGGATATTTCCAGGTCGTTCATGTGCTCTGTTGCACGGGCGAATGTTTCTTCGGTGATCTGCGCCATTTCATTGATGGTTATTTTTTCCCCCGGAGCATTCACCTCGCCGGAATAAAAATGCCTGTTGACAACGGGATTGAAAAGCCCTGGTCTATCCTCTTTTTCCTTGAACGCCTTGCCGGAGAGGTGGTTGATCATGCGCCTGCAAACATGCATGGCCATGTCCGGGTCGGTCCTCAGCAGAAGGTCAATGATAATTTTCCATTCCGGATTTGCCACCCGCCGGCTCTCACCATCCTGGATGGATGCGTTCCACTCGTAGGCCCGCTGTTTCATTTCCCGGTACATGATCGTCTGACCGATACGGTCGGCGATGGTTTTTAACAATCGCCGCTCCTTGCTCAGAAAAAAATCATCTTCCACCCGAAGCACTTCGCGTGTGTAGGCAGCCTCGATAAAACCGACAACATCCTCTTCAATTTTTATATCAGCCGTCTCGGAAATCTCCGAAGGGATATACCCCTCCGATTCATAGGTGTCGTCTTTATAGACAATCCTGGCCCGGCAGACATCAGGAAACCTGAAGCCTTCAGGCAAAGCCGATATGATCTGCTGAAAAATTTCCGCCAGGGACAGGCTTTCATCATTGAGAATGTCATCGATCCGGTAAAGGCAGTTCAGCTCCTTGGCGCGTTCCTGGAGCACATCAAGAAGATATTCATTTGAATTGTTTTTATCGTTCATCGGCTACCTGCATGTTTTGGTGGCGCTTTGATGCCCATCCGGAAAAGGGGTCAACAGCAAGTTCCGGACGGGCATCGGTTCATGGCCATGGTCCGGGTTATCTCACCCATCCACGCATCCTGACAGCCTCCACGACACGGTTGATGGCAATAACGTAGGCCGCATCGCGCATATACATCTTTTTTCTTTCGGCAAGGGCATGAAGCGCCCTGTATGCAGCCGTCAGTTTCGTGTCCAGTTTATCGAGAACTTCCTCCTTTTCCCAGAAAAAATTCGTATTTGACTGGACCTGTTCAAAGTAGCTGCACGTCACGCCGCCGGAATTCGTTAAAAAATCAGGAACCAGGAAAATTCCCCGGTCCTTGATGATCTCGTCGGCATCGGGTGTGGTAGGGCCGTTGGCGCCTTCAGCGATAACTTTCACGGATTGGCTTATCCTGTTGACGTTCGCAGGGGTTATCTGGTTCTCAAGGGCGGACGGAATCAGCACATCCACTTCCTGGGAAATCCAGTCCTCCCCGGGAAGAACTTCGCACCCGGCGGAAATCGCCTTTTCCCGGTCTACGGTGCCATAGGCGCTCGTAATGCCTGCGAGCATTTCTATATCAAGGCCATCCTTCTTCCGGATCGTAAATGCCTGGTGGGCGGTGTTGTCCCAGCAGGATACGGCAACGACCGTCCCGCCGAGCTCTGATAGCAGCCTGCCTGCATACTGGGCCACATTTCCAAAGCCCTGAAAGCTGACCGTGGCGTCCTCAATTTTGATGCCCAAGTCTTTCAGGGTTTCACGCAGAATGTATATGACGCCGTATCCCGTGGCTTCGGTCCTGCCCAGGGAACCGCCCATGCCGACGGGTTTGCCGGTGATGAACCCCGGATACCGCCCACCATGAATCGTTTCGAATTCATCGAGCATCCAGAGCATGTGCTTGGCGCTTGTCATAATATCGGGTGCGGGAACATCCAGGGCAGGACCCATCACCTTTGCCAACTGGCGCACCCATCCCCTGCAGAGCCTTTCCTGCTCCGCTTCGCTCAAATGGTGCGGATCACAGATGACGCCGCCTTTTCCGCCGCCGAGGGGGATGTCCACCATGGCACATTTCCATGTCATCCACATGGAAAGCGCGCGCACGGTGTCGGCTGTTTCATGCGGGTGGAAACGTATCCCCCCTTTTGCCGGACCCCTGGCATCATTGTGCTGGACGCGAAACCCCTTGAACACCTTCGTGCTGCCATCATCCATGTGCACCGGTATCAGAACATGGTATTCCCGCAACGGCTGGCGCAGCAAGTCCCGGGTGCCTTCGTCAAGGCCGATCAACGCTGCCACGCCGTCAAACTGTGCCTGTGCGTTTTCATAAGGATTGTAAGATTTTTCCACGATTTGCAATGCCCCCCTTTTTTCTATGGATAATATGTTGTTAGGCGAAAAAACGAAACTTTTCGAATGACCGATGAAAAATATTTACTACGATATAACCCGGTTATTCAAATGCGACCCTTTTGTTTTCTAAAAACAATCACGATTAATGTCAAGGATGTTGTCGCTTTTTGTCACCGGGTGCATGTTCAAGCAGGTTGAAGGCAGAATTGCGGCAAAAAGCACCGCTTATGGGAGCGCATGCATTATTTTATGAGCAATTCAAAAAGGCTTTCATTGAAGTACAGTTTTTCGTTATCCTGTTCGACGCGCTTGACTACCCCGATCCGGGCCAGCGCCTCAAGACACGATTCAGCGTCCACAGGCCCGGCGATACCGGCATCTATTAAAAAACGGGCCCGTGTATAGGGCTGTCGGAACAGGCTCGGAACCAGTGCATCGGAATACAAGTCCGGGGGCAGTTTTTTCCTGACGATTTTCATTGTCCCGCCCATTAAATTCTGAATGGCCGAGATCCTGTCATGGGTAAACAGGGCGGTTTCTTCCACAGCGGTCAGCAGGTATAGCATCCACGGCTCCCACGCCCCGTGTTCGCTGACATCATGCAGCAAGCGGTAATAATCCCTTTCCTTTTTAAGGATATAGCGGCTGAGATATAAACCGGGATAGTCCAGCAGGCCATGCAGCATGAGAAAAAGGATATTGAGGATGCGCCCCGTTCGACCGTTTCCGTCAGGAAAGGGGTGGATGGCTTCAAACTGGTAATGGACCAGGGGCAGCCTGACCAGCGGATCGAGGCCGTCTTCCGCATGGATGTAATGTTTCAGGTTTTCCAGTTTTTCCCGTATGACGGGTTCCCCTTCAGGCGGTGCATAAACGATCTTGCCGGCGGAAAAATCAATAATTCTGGCTCCGGGTGCACGCCGTATACCAGACGCGTCGTTCTTGATTGTCTGAACGATTTTCACATACCCTTCGGTGGAAATAAAACGGTGCCTTTCCAGGGCATGGCACGCATCCGCAAAGGCTTCGTAGTACCTGAGAACCTCGCGGGTTGCCGGGTCGGTGTCCTGGTGGCCCAGGGCGGAAGCCCTGAAAACGGCATCATGGGAGGTAAATATATTTTCAATCTCTGAGCTGTCTTTTGCTTCAGAAAGCAACAGTGCATTCATCAAAAAGGAATGTTTTCCAAGGGTCTGCCCCAGGCTTTTGAGATCGGCAAGCGCACGGTGGGCTGCGGCCGCCTTTTCCTCCACCGGACGGGTTAAAACGTCTTTTTCCGGCGGCAGCAGCGGCAATTCATTAAAGGGTATGTTCGGATGAAACGCCATGTCATATCGTCTTTTAATGCTGAATCAGTTGTACTTTCAACCATCAGCGGACACCTTACATCCTTCAGCGGGCTTGCCGCAACCATAATTCACGACTGCTCGACAGTTTTTACCACAGCACAGAACTCGGTTGCGTTCGAGGCGTTTATGGCCGCCCTTCTCAAAGCCTCGTTCCGAAAGGTTCTGGCGATATCGGCCAGGATTTCCACCTGTGCGCCGTTGTCATGAACCGGCGTCAGCACCAGGAAAAACAACCGTGCGGCCAAACCGTCCGGGCCCTTGAAGTCGATACCGCCGGTTGAGGTGCCCACGCACACCACCGGAGCCGACAAATATGCCAGTCTTGCATGGGGAACGGCCATTTCACTGCCAATACCGGTGGGCATGAGTGCTTCCCGCTTCAGGACAGATTCAGTGATTTCCCCGGCGTCAAGACCCGCGATTGGAGCGGCCGCCCTGGCCAGGCAGCCG
>SLGU01000090.1 GCA_007136525.1 Desulfobacteraceae bacterium
ATTCCTCATGTCATGGTGCCGGAACGCCGGCCCCCGGAGTTGAACAAATGATGAACCAGACGGCAGGTGATATCAAGCCTGAAGCGCATACCGTCGATATCGGGGATGCCGCCATCCGCTACCTTGCCTGGGGGCGCGGCGGGCCTCCCCTGCTGCTCATGCATGCCACTGGCTTTTTGCCCTGGATGTGGCATCCCATTGCCAGGGCGCTTGCCAATGATTACAGCGTTATCGCCCCGTATTTCTGCTCCCACCGCCAGGCAGACCCGGAATCCGGCGGCCTGAGCTGGCTGCAGCTTGCAGGGGATGTGTCGGCATTCTGCCGGAGCCTCAACATTGAAAGGCCTTTTGCAGTAGGGCATTCAATGGGGGGGACGGTTCTGACGATCGCAAACGGTGCCTATGCGCTTGAGTTTTCCAAAATGGTCCTGATCGAGCCGATCCTTTTGCCCGAAGAGGTGTATGGGCTTACCATCGGGGTCAATGACCACCCGCTTGCGGGCAAGTCCATAAAAAGGCGCAATTACTGGGAGGACGAAGCGGCTGTCGGAAAATATTTAGCGGCTAAGGCTTTTTTTAAGACCTGGGACAAGGAGATGCTCGATGTATACAAGGCGCATGCCATTGTGCCCGGTGATGAGGGGGGTTATACGCTGGCGTGTCAACCCCGGCATGAAGCATCCTTGTTCATGGGTTCGATGGCGATGAATCCATGGCCGTTGATTCCGGAAATCGACTGCCCGGTGCTGGTGCTGGAGGGCGAAAGATCGGAGAACCGGGCCTATATCGACCTGGTCAAGGCCGCTGCAGCCTTTCCGGACGGCCGTTACATGTTGGTACCGGATACCGGGCACATGCTTCCCATGGAAAAACCGCTTGAAGTGCTTGATATAATGATGGAATTTTTTAATGGATACCCGAACGACGCGGCCTGAAAACCCGTAGGGGTTTTTCGGAAGACAGCGATCAGCCCCGGTCAAAGGTTGATGGTCGGATACATACCAATTCCCAGGAGGTAACCGTGTCACACAATGCAAACTGGGTCTATATGACCGCTAAAGACAGGGAAGAGGCGGTTATGATCGGCCGCAGGCTTATCGATTCAAAGCTTGCGGCATGCGTCAACATTTTTGGCAGCGTGGACTCGATTTTCATGTGGGAGGGGGAAGTGGCCCAGGAAACGGAAGTTGCGTTTGTCGCCAAGACAACGGCCGACCGGATCCCGGAACTGGTTGAAACCGTGAAGTCCCTTCACAGCTATGAAGTGCCGTGCATCATCAGTCTGCCGATCTCCAACGGCAATCCCGATTTTATCACCTGGATTGCAGAAAGCGTGGGGAAATAGACTTACAGTATCCCCTTCAGGAACCGCTCCTGAATCGCCATGTTCGCCTCGAACATGGCGCCGGTGTACACGTCGAAATGCCCGCAATCCAGTTCTTCCAACCGGCAGTGCGGGATTTTTGTGGCCTTTTTGCGGATCATGCGGATGTCGATGAGGGAGTCCCTGGCGGCGCCGATGACCAGGACCGGACACGACACCTTTTCTGCTTTTGCGCATGGCCTGTAAAAAGGGAGCGTCAGGCATATCCTGGCGGGACAGGCGTTTTTCCATTCGGTTTGTTCGGGGACGATGCCCATGTATCCCGGAAAGGATTCCGGTGTGTTCATGGCGGCGAAGGTGCCGGGTTCGGCGACAACCGGTATGGTGTATGGGGGCCTGAAAGTGATGGCTCTGAAAAGATCTTTGATTCCGGCAGCGGTGCCTTTAAAAGCGTTTTTCAGGCCCACCATGCGGATGGTCGAAAGACCGTCAAGAAAGGGTATCTGGGCAATGACCCCTGAAATCCCTTTCTCCTTTGATGCCGCCACCAGTGCGTGCCCGCCTGAAAAGGACGATCCCCATAGAAACAGGCGCTTAGAATTTGTGTCGGAAAGGGATCGAACGTGCCCGATCGCAGCAAGCCAGTCCGCAACGTGCCTGGCGGGGCTCACAAGGTTTCTCGGGGAGCCCTCGCTTTTTCCAAAGCACCGGTAATCGAACATGAATACGGCACATCCAAGGCCCAGAAATCGGGCGGCAAAGGGAAAAAGACCGAAGTCCATCTGTGCTGCAAACCCGTGGGCCATGATGACAACGGGCGTCCTGGCTGCACTTTCAGGCAGATACAGCCTGCCGTCACATTGTAGCCCCTGGCTGGAGAATCGGCTTTCATGGACAACATATGGGGCGGATGGGGTATTCATTTGCCGTCCAGTATGGCATAGCCAGGCAATTCAAGTCAATGCCTGCCATGTTCTGTGAGCATTTTTTGGAGTACTGACGTGGAATCATCCCCGGAGGGGATACATAATACAGCCGGTGGTTTCAACCACCGGTTAAATTATGTATCCCCTCCGGGGGTTAAACATACTCAAATGCCCAGATTACAGGGGGCAGGCTTCCAGTCTGCACCACTGGGGAACACCGCTGCATGTTCTTCGGCTCCCCTGTTTCAGGACAATGCCCAAAATAATCTTGAACACAGTTGCCAGAAAACTTATATTTAATGTTTCGACTTTAAACCCTTTGTCCCTATGGATTTGCATAACCGGAAAAAGCGGAGAAAGTACATGAACGAATCCCCTCCATGCGTTATGATCATCGGCGGCGGTGTGGCCGGAATGGCCGCCGCGCTGATTCTCAGTGATTTTGATGTGTCCGTTCACATTGTGGAAAAACGGGACCGGCTTGGCGGGCACAGCGCCATGTGGGCCTGCATGGCTACAGGGTCTTGTGAAAACTGCGGGGCATGCCTGAGCATTGACATGGTCAATGATGTTTCAGGCCGGCCCAATATCACCACCCACCTGACCGCCGGTCTGCTGAAGCTCGAAGAGACAGACAACGGCATGAAAGCCACCCTGGAAGACGGCAAGGCCCTTGTTGTTCAAAAAGTCATCGTTGCGACCGGTTTTTCACCGTTTGATCCCGGCCGGATCATCTCCTATCACACCGAGAACCAGAAAAAGGTGATTACCACGTCCCGCCTCAACACCCTTTTGCAAAATGAAGCCGTGAATGGCTTTCTGGACGGCAACACAGCCCCTGAAATTGCTTTTATCCAATGCGTGGGTTCCAGGAATCGAAAAATTGGAAACGATTACTGCTCACAGGTCTGCTGCAAGGTCGCCATGCGCCATGCCAACAAGCTGCTGCACCTGTTTCCCGATGCGCGCATCACCATTTTTTACATGGACCTTCAGATTATCGGCAAGGAAACCCGGTCTTTTTACAAGGCTCTTGCCCAAAAAGTCGACCTGGTGCAGGGCGTTCCCGCAGAAATCCTGGAAAACAGCGAAAATGGAAGGCTCCGGATCATCACCGAAAACCGGGACGACCAGGCAAGGGTGGCCCGGGAATATGATGCCGTGGTCCTTTCCGTGGGCATGACGCCTTCGCCGGAGATGGCGGACACGGCCGATATCCTGGGCATTTCACCAAACGGATGGGGCTTTTTCAACACGGCCGATGCATCCCTTGCAAACCACATTCATGTTGCCGGATGCGTCCGGACGCCGGGCGATATCGTTTCATCCATGCAGGACGGAAGGATTGCCGGGGGGCGGGTGCTTGCGGAACTGGGCCTGGCCAGGGCGACTCCCGCAGCCGATGGCGATGCGCATTTGGCGGAAGTGGCGGTTTTCGGGGAAGGGGAACAGGCTGTTGCAGCGGCCTCGGCCATAGCAGCAGAAGGGTACAGGACCGTCTTGCTGGGTGCGGATGCCGGGCCTGATAAATCCAGATGTTTGAGCGCCATTGGCGATGCCCGCATATTGCAGGTTTCAGGTATCGCAGGCAATTTCTCCATTTATTATGCGTCAGGGGGCAAGCGGCACGCGCTTTGCTGCCGTGCGGTCGTTTCCGCTGAAACCCCGGAATTTTCAGAAATCAATCCCGGTGTATCCTCGGAACGCATCCTCTCTTTGGAGGCGTTTTCAAGCGCCATTGACGGCTCCCCGGAGACGATCCCGGAAGACGTGGCCATCCTGCTTGATTACGGCGGTCCTGAATACAAGAAATGGGCACGGATGGCCCTTCAGGAAGCGGTTCGGGCGAAAGACGCCGGGAAAAACGTTTCCATCATTGCCACAAAGATGCTGGTTCACAGGCCGGACGGCCAGCGGCTTTACGATGCGGCGCGGAAGGCGGGCGTGAATTTTCTGCGGTATGAAAAACCCGGAGACATCCGCATTGAAAAAACCGAAAATGGTTTTTACCTGACGATGAAAGAGGCCACATTGCCGTCTGCAATGGCAATTCACCATGAATGCAGCTGCCTGGTCATACCTGCGGAACCGATCCCGGCCCCTGATTTTCAGGAAAAGGCCGGTCTTCTCAGGCAGAAGACGGACAGGGAAGGGTTCTTCCAGTCCCCCAATGTGCGTCACCGGCCCACCGGCAGCACCCGGAAGGGGATATTCTTCGCGGGCAACGGGCATGACGAAACCGACCCCGACGACCTGAAGGCTGAGGTGGAAGACATTCTCACGTTTTTAAAAACGCAGCCCC
>SLGU01000195.1 GCA_007136525.1 Desulfobacteraceae bacterium
CCAGGGCCGTGATGGTCAGGCTCGGGTTGGCGCCGATGTTGGCCGAAACCGCAGAACCATCCACCACGTACAGACCGGGACACCCGAAAACCCGGTGTTGCGTGTCGATGACGCCGTTATCCGAAGAAGTCCCCATGTGGCAGCCGCCCAGGATATGGGCCGTGGTCGACGTGTTCCCGATGCTTTCGGTCAGGAAGTTCGACGGCCACCCCCCCGTGACCGCGGCCAGGGCCCGGGCCGCCCGGTTGGCCACCGGCAGATACGCCGGCGCGGACTGCCCGGCCACGGACCGGGATATGAGCCCCCGCCGGAACAATGCCGACGCCTTGGGGCCGTACTGGAACATGAGCCGGTTGTCCACATTCTGCATGACCGTCAGCGCCGTCACTCGCTTGTGCCAGTTTTCTGCGCGCCAGTTCTGCAACACGGCGGCGGGCCGGGCGGTCATCGTCGCAAGGGCTTTCAGCGAACGCACGGCCGGCCGGGGTTCATCCACCAGCGGGCCGGTGAAATATTTCATGAAAGTATAGCCGCGGGGAAACCGATTCTGGGTGATGTGCGTGTGGGCGTCCGGGTAGAAATGGGATGAAATGGCGGTACCGCAGGTCAGGTCCGCTGCCGTCTCCGGGGAAAGGACCCCCACGATGGCCTCGCTGTTGGTCCGCACCACGGTGCCCAGTCGCCGGGAGACCGCCGGCAGGGTTCCGGTCGTATCCCGGCAGTGAAAGAGCAGTTCAAGGGTGCCCAACACCCCGGCCGCGATGACCACTTTTTCCGCCGGGATGGACGGATACCGCCGGCGGGTGTGGACGGGGTCTTTCAGGTCCAGCAGGTACCCGCCCCCGGGCAGGGGGCTGAGCCCGGCGACCTTCCGGTTGGGCAGAACCACCGCGCCCAGGCGCTCGGCAAGGTAAAGGTAGTTTTTGTCCAGGCTATTTTTGGATCCATGGGGACAGCCGGTCAGGCAGCGGCCGCACAGGAAGCAGCCGGCGCGATGGGGGCCGGCCCCGTTGAAATAGGGGTCCGGTGCCGTCACCTCGGGATCGCCGAAATAAATGCCGTTGGGTGTGGGGCCGAAGGTGGCGCCTGCGCCCATGTGTTCGGCCGTCCGGCGGATATAATCGTCCTGGATGCCGCTGTGGGGGTTGACGGTGACGCCGAGCATGGCCTCGGCCGTGTCATAATGGGCTGCCAGTTCATTTTTCCAGTCGATCCCGAGGCGCGACCAGGCATGATCGCCGTAAAACGCGTCCGGGGGGCGAAGCAGCACGGCCGCGTATACGATGCTGCCGCCGCCCACGCCTATTCCCCGGACAAGGGTGACATGCCGGAAAAAATCCTGGGAGAAATAACCGCCCCAGCCCAGGGCGGGCAGCCAGTTGAGACGGCGCACATCGGCGTCGCCTTCTTCGATGTCTTCGGGTGTTACCCGGTTTCCCTGCTCCAGGACCACGACCCGGTATCCTTTTTCCGAAAGACGCAGGGCTGCGACGCTCCCCCCGAATCCGCTGCCAATAACGGCGACATCGTAATCCATGCTTTCTCCCCCCTATGTGTGAAGGATGATCAGGTTCGGGGGATCAGCCGCAAACAACAGCCGCCTTCCCCGGCAAACCCCGGCAGGAAACGTTCATAGGTATTTAACCATATTAATCAATGAAAGCGGGTATTGGCAAGCTTCTTTTTGGATACGCCCGGGGGCCGCCGTTTCTTCTTGACACCCCATATGGCTTTTAATAAGTTTATATATTTGTTAAATTAAATATAATCCATCTCCTTTGTCACTCAGGATGCCGCAGACGTGAACCGAGCTTCCGGAAACACGACCCCAGCAGATGCCGTGGTCGTAAAACACCTGCACAAGAATTTCGGGCCGCTGGAGGTCTTGAAGGGCGTTTCCCTTGCAGCCCGGGAAGGGGAGGTGATCGCCATGATCGGGTCGTCCGGGTCCGGCAAAAGCACACTTCTGCGCTGCATCAACCTCCTGGAAGTGCCCGATTCAGGGGATATTTACGTGGGCAGCGAGCACATCCGCCTTACCCGGAACCGCAAGGGGGAGTCCGTGCCCGCGGACAGCAGGCAGGTGGATCGCATCAGAACAAAGCTGGGCATGGTGTTTCAGCATTTTAACCTATGGTCGCACATGACCGTGCTGGACAACGTCATCGAGGCCCCGGTACACGTTCTGAAAAAGCCGAAAAAACAAGCCCGGGAAATGGGCATGGCCTATCTGGAAAAGGTCGGTATCGCGGACCGGTCGCACTATTACCCCGCCCAGCTTTCCGGTGGGCAGAAGCAGCGCGCCGCCATCGCCCGCGCCCTGGCCATGGAACCCGAGGTGCTCCTTTTCGATGAACCGACCTCGGCGCTCGACCCGGAACTGGTCGGCGAAGTGCTGCGCGTCATGCAGGATCTGGCAAAGGAAGGGCGGACCATGATCATGGCAACCCATGAAATGGGTTTCGCCAGGGACGTATCCAGCCATGTCATTTTTCTGCATGGCGGCAAAATAGAAGACGAAGGACCTCCGGGCCATATTTTCCAGAACCCGGCATCCGAGCGGTGCCGCCAGTTCCTGACCCGTTTTTTCTGATCCGAACGCCGACATTTAAAACCCGAAACCAGAAATATGGAGGACACATGAAACGCATCTTCAATATCGCCGCAATCGTTATCGCAGGAACCTTTCTGGGAATGTTTTTTCTTTCCACGGGGGCACATGCCGAAAAAGTGGTCCGAATCGGGACGGAAGGCGCCTATCCCCCCTTCAACTACATTGACAGGGACGGCAACCTTCAGGGATTCGATATCGAAATCGCCAAAGCCCTCTGTGACGCAGCGAACATGACCTGCACATTCGTCACCCAGAGCTGGGACGGGATGATCCCGGCGCTTCTGGCCAGGAAATACGATGCCATCATCGCATCCATGAGCATCACCGAGGAGCGCAAGCAGCGGGTTGATTTTACCAAAAAATACTACCAGACCCCGGCCCGGTTCGTGAAGCACAAGGACTCAGATATCGAGATTACCCGGGAAGGGCTCAAGGGGAAGGCCGTCGGTGTCCAGAGGGCGACCGTTTCCGCCAACTTCATCAACGACAACTTCGCAGATATCATGACCGTCCGCTCCTATGCCACCCAGGAAGAAGCCAACATGGATATCGTTTCCGGCCGGGTTGACCTTCTTTTTGCCGACGCCGTGGTCCTCCAGACGGGGTTTCTCGAAACCGACCCCGGGAAGAATTACGAGTTTGCAGGTCCCAGCTACACCGATGAAGAATGGTTCGGCGAGGGGATCGGCATTGCGATCCGAAAGGGGGAGGATGACCTGCGTGAAGCATTCAACAAGGCGATCATCCGGATCCGCGAAGACGGCACTTACCAGAAAATCAGCGACAAATACTTTGATTTCGACGTTTACGGGGATTAGAACCCATCCTCTGCAGGTGCAGCATGCCTTCAGGCGGGTTCTGCCGAATGCCTTTCAGCCGGGCCCGCCTTAAATCAGAACCCATCTCAAAATTCGGATTTCGGTTCAAGATCGCGGCGGCGTCTTTTTTCAAACCGCAGACATACTCGCGTATTTCGAGGTTTTGAAACAAGACGCCAACAATGAGATTGGGCCGAAGGACAATTTTGAGACAGGTTCTAATATAAAAAAGGGAAGCCCTTGTTCGACCTGGACGGATACGGCCCGCTTTTAATGCAGGGGGCAAAGCTTACGATCTACGTAGGCGTCTGTGCCATGGTGATCGCCATCGGCCTGGGCCTGATCGGGGTGCTTTGCAAATTCTCCCGATCTGCCACCGTGCGCTTTTGTGTCAACACCTATACCACCGTTGTTCGGGGGGTTCCGGAACTGGTCCTGATTCTGCTGGTATATTACGGCGTTCCGACACTGGTGCAGGACTTATCGGCCGCTTTAGGCCATCCTGTTTATCTTTCCCTCGATCCTTTCATATCCGGGACAGCCACGATCGGGTTTATCTACGGGGCATTTTCAACCGAAGTCTTCCGCGGGGCCTACCTGGCCGTTCCCGCAGGACAGATCGAAGCCGCCCGTGCCTGCGGCATGAACAGCGCGCTGACTTTCCGGCGCATAACCCTCCCCCAGATGATGCGCCATGCGCTGCCCGGACTGGGAAATGTCTGGATGGTGCTGATCAAGGCCACCGCCCTTATTTCCGTGATCCAGTTGCCGGAACTTATGCGAAGCGCCGATATCGCGGCCAGAAATACCCGGAAACCGTTTACCTTCTTTTTTGCGGCATCCCTTATCTACCTGGCGATTACGATCATCTCCAACATCCTTCAGCAATGGGCCGAAAACAGGGCCGCCCGGGGCGTGAGGAGGGCATAGACCAACCATGGACATCATTATTGAAAGCCTCCCCCGGTTATTGAACGGCAGCCTTATCACCATTCAAATCACTGCCCTGAGCGTTCTCATCGGTTTCTGCATGGCCATACCGCTGGCCGTGTTGCGCGTTTCGCCCAAGAAAATCCTTTCCTTGCCTGTATACGCCTTTACCTTCTACTTCAGGGGAA
>SLGU01000296.1 GCA_007136525.1 Desulfobacteraceae bacterium
AAGTCCACAAAGTCCACAAAGTCCACCAAGTCCACCAAGTCCACTATCCTCCCCCCCTGCCGCCGGCAACCCATAGCGCCAGAAAAGCTGTAAAATTGGCTGCGGCGGCAAACATGCACACGGCGGCAATGCCCAAAACCGGTGCAATAACCACGCTTGCGGCCAGGGCCCCCGCACACGCGCCGAACAACTCAACCCCGTACACAGTTCCCGTTGCCCTTTCAGGATTGTTGACAAGGGCCTGGCAGCATGCCGTGGAAAGCGGAAAATCCGCACCGTTGAGCATGCCTGAGAAAAAAGTCAGCGCCCCGATGATGACAATGACAGCCCCGGGAAGCGTCATTGCCCCGGTCCGAGGCAGCATAAGTGCCGCTATCGCGGCAAAAAGAGCGATGGCCAACTGGATGCATGCAAGCGTGTCAATATTCGCTTTTTCCTTAACCAACCGCCGGCTTGAAAGGGTGCCGATGGCCAATCCCCCCATGAAAAGCGCTATGATCAATCCTACCATTTCATAAACAAACCCGTAAAGGCTCTGGAAGGAAAAAATAAGGGCGACCTGGAGGGCCATCGTGGATAGCCCCGTGGTAAAAACAGCCAGAAGAACGGCAAAGCGCTTGTCCGCCTTCATTCGCCTGAGCGGCGGGGCGGCCTTTAACAGTGCTGTAAGGGCGATACCGCCCGCCATGGCCGGCAGTATCCACCAGGGCCGGACATGGAGTATCCACTTGAAGGCGTCGTAGCGCTCCCCCCGTGAAAGGGTATCCCAGAAGCGCAGCGTGTAATAATACCCGATAGGCTTGAAATCCGAATTGATGAAAAAGCGGTCGTTTACCGGGGGCAGGTGCGCTTCTGCGGCATTTTGATCCGCTATTGAACCCGGAAAAAGCGGCCCGGTCTCCGGTGGCCCGAGGTGGGCCTCCGGGCTGCGCCCGTGGTTGCGGATGATCCAGTTCACGCGGTGCAGCCGGGATTCTTCCAATAGCAGTTCGAACTGGCGGGGCGAAAAACCTTCGGATTCAATGCCGCGTTCGAGATAGCGCGCTGTCAGCATTGACGCTTCTGCAGATGTCCGGTCCTTTTCCTTGCTTGCGAAGAAAAAGATAAACCGGTGGCCTACGGGCAGCACCTCCGGGAAAACACGGGCCATGGTGTGGTAAATGGTCGCATTCCGGTTTGCAACGGCTTCGCCCCGCATATCCGCTGCGGACATGGCCCCGGTCACGAAAACGCCCCCGGGATTCAGTCGCAGCCGGGCTTCCCGGAAAAACTCCACGGTATAGTAGCGATTGACGACCGCAGTGGCCGGGTCGGGAACGTCGACGATGATCATGTCGTAAGTTTCTTTGGTTTGTTTGACATACCGGCGGCCGTCGGCGTGGATCAGGTTGACCCGGGGGTCTGCCAGGGCATCGGCGGTCTGTGGGTGGATATAAGGCCGCGCGGTTTCGGTCAGTATCGGGTCCAGTTCGATATAATCGACCTGCGTAACCGGGTGGCGTACGATTTCCCGGATCGTTCCCCCCAGTCCGCCGCCGATCAGCAGCACCCGTTTGGGGTTCGGATGTTGAACCATGGAAAAATGGGCGAATACAACGGCTTCATGTTCTTCCAGCGCCGGGGAGGCCGATTCCGGTGAAGCAGCAGAAAAAACAAGGTTTCCGCTTTGGAAGAAGCTGTACTGATCTTCCCTGATGGCTGCTGAAATGTTTCCGTACCGGGACTGGCGGGTCTCCACCAGTCGGTATTCAGGCGAAAAAAGCGCCCATTGGCGTTCGTAGGCCCATTGGTTGATTGGTCCGGCCAATAGAAAAAGCAGCGCATAACCCAATAGGAGAAACCCGAAAAAGGGTTTCCTGATTTGCGCCCGGCTATCTCGGCCCCCATGGGCGGATTCTGCCCAAAGCACAAGGGTTGCCCCGAGCATGAGCGCAACCGCAATCATGACCGCCTGGAATGAATTGAGAACATGCACGAGCAGAAAAGAAAACAGGATGCCGCCGATCATGTTGCCAAAGGCCTCCCCGATGTAGGCCTTTTCGGCGGCGGAAGTGTCGGCCGTGATGTCGTTTGTCCGCCACAGGTGCGATAGCAGGACGAATTGCATGCCGAACAACAGGCCCGCCGGCGCCATTACGATCATGCAGGAAAGTGCCATGTCGTAAACGGAAAAATGGGCCCCTGCTTCGATTGCAAAAAAACCACGCAGGATGCGGATGATAATGATGGTAGCGACCAGTATGCCCATCATCGCCAATGAAACAGTTACAACGGAATTCGCATTTGTGCCGGCGCCCCTTGAGGCAAAAGCCCCGCCCATGCGGCTCCCGGCGCCTGTCCAGAACATCCATGCGGCCAGGATAATCCCCAGGGACAGCTCGTTGCCATGAAAAACCATCAGAAGCTCGCGCAGAACCACGATCTGTGAAACCTGGGCGGCGATGCCCAGGGACAGCACCCCGGAAAGGTGGCGCAGCTGATTATCTTTGCCGGATATTGGGCCTGCCATAAACCCTCATCTTTCCACCACGCTGAAAATATCTTGTATCCATTGGACGTACCGTGTTTTATATGGACAATCAGGCAAAACGATTTTACCTTATATGAAAACGCGGAGCAAGGCGGTTGTTTTTCCACCGCATGGCTGGAACCCCAAAAACACAGGAGCTGCAGATGGGATTCAAAGATCTTAATGAAATGATTGACTTTGCCATTGAAAAGGAACAGGAAGCAGCGGATTTTTATGCCACGGCCGCCCGTCAGGAGGATATGGCCGGGTCCAGTAAAATGTTCGAGGAATTCGCATCCGAGGAGCTGAAGCACAAGAAGATGCTCGAGGCGTTTAAAAAAGGGCGCGTGGATGATTCCGTGAAGGCCTATAAGCTCAAATGGATCACCGATATCAAGCGGAGCGACTACCTGGTCGACGTTGAATACCATCACGGGATGAATTACAGGGAGATACTGCACCTGGCGATGAAGCGCGAGGAAAAGGCCCTTGCGTTTTATAATTTCCTTCTTGCAAACACCGAAGACGAAACGATCAAAAAGCTTCTCAAGATCCTGTGCCAGGAAGAAGCCCGGCATAAGCTGGCATTGGAAACCATGTATGACGATTTCATGGCGAAAATGGGGGATTGATAAGGGATTGATAATATAAGAAAGCGGCAGTGGGCGATCTCAGATGCGCCGGCATATTGCCGCTTTTTGTTTTTTTCCGCCGTGGCCGCATCCATGGTGGGGCCTGACCGGGGCGGTCATTTTGTTTGAAGGCGCCAGAGGGAGGTGATTTCCGCCTTTCGTGTGGCGAAAAGCGGGTCATTTTCATCCCTGGACCGGGGATGGTCGGGTTGTATATCGATTTTTCCGGCGACACAGAGGCCGGAAGCATTGAATTCGTCCAGCAGTTCCGCCCGTGTTCGCAGGCCGAGACGCTCGGCCAGGTCGGAGAGCAGAAGCCATCCTTCACCGCCCGGTGACAGGTGTTCCGGCAGTTGGTGCAGAAACCGTCTCAGTGTCCGTCCTTTAGGGTCGTAAACGGCCCTTTCCAAAGGGGTGATCGGCTTCCCCGGCAGCCACGGGGGGTTGAAGACAACCACGGCCGCTTTCTCCGGTGGGAAAAGATCTGCTTCTACCACTTCGACAATCCCTGAAAGACCCATGCGGGACATGTTTTCCCTGGCACAGGCAACGGCCCGGGGGTCGTTGTCCGTGGCGATGATCTTATTTACGCCCCGTTTGGCAAGCATTGCTGCCAGCACCCCGGTGCCGGTGCCGATGTCAAGGGCGCTGCTGTAGGCAGGAAGCGGCGTTTGTGCCACAAGGGTAATGTATTCCTGGCGGGTCGGCGGGAATACCCCGTAATGGGGGTGGATGCGGATTCCTGAAAAAGGGATGTCAATCCCTTTTTTCCGCCATTCATGGGCACCGATCATGCCTGAAAGCTCCCTCAGCGGAATGACGCCGCGGTGGTTGTCCGTGCCGATGGCTTCGGCAATCGCTTTTCTTGCATCCGGGGCGCGCCTGAGCGGGATGGAATGATCCGGTTCCAGTTCAACCAGGAGCATGCCCAGGATGCGTGCGCGGTTGGATGCGGCCATGCGGTGGCGGTGGAAGCAGTCGGCCGGGGAGTGTAGGGTTGCTGGCTGTTTTTTCGGCTTTCGGTCCGCTCGTCGGGCCATGGCGTTGAGCATCAGCCGGGCGTTCTGAAAATCGCCCCGCCACAGTATGGCAATGCCCTCGCAGGCATAACGATAGGCTGCATCGGCGGAGATGGCATCGTCTGCGATGATCACCCGGTCAGGGGGCATTTTCCCGCTCTCCGAGCGCCAGAGAGCGGAGTTTTCAACGTTCTTCTCGATCCACCGGATGATCGGGGGCTTTTTTTGCAGCGTGATTCCGTTTTGCATGCTTTTTCATGTGTTTTTTTCAATACAAAGCCAGCCGTGAGAAACGCAATGCCGCAATTAAAGCGACTGTCGGCGGGAGCCGTTTTCAAGGGCTTCTTGTGTCTGCTAACATATAGTGTTCACCCAAAATATTCCAGG
>SLGU01000177.1 GCA_007136525.1 Desulfobacteraceae bacterium
CGTTACGCGCAATTTCCGAAGAATCTCACGTACGGCTAAGTACGCTCAATTCTTCAAAAATTGCGCAAGCCTTGATCTTGGTCTTTTTTCAAAGTCGTCTGATCTCGACTTTTTACGGGTTCATCAAAATTAACACGCTCGTAAATAGTCGGTTTTCAGATGGTGCCGTAAAAAGTTCAAGATCAAGGTTTGCGCGATTCCGAAGATTGCAGCGTACTTATCCGTACGTGTAATTCTGAGGAAGCGCGCATAACCATCTGAATACGCTATCTGCGCTTCGATCCGGGATTCGATGTGTTGATCATGGCATCAAGTGCATCCTGGTGCTCGACCGTGGTGTGGCAAAGCGCCTGAAATGCCGCGCTTTGGTCCAGGTGCTGCGCCAGGGAGGTGTGCTGCCCCGAGTAAAGAAGGCGTTTGGCCATGCGAAGGGCCATGGATGATTTCTGCGCAATTTTCTGCGCCATGGCCATCGTATTTATCAATAGTGCTTCATGGGGCACCACATAGCTCACCATCCCCGCCTTTTCTGCTGCCAGGGCATCGATAATGTCGCCGGTGAACGTCAACTCGCAGGCCTTGGCCATGCCGACCGCCCGGGGCAGAAACCAGGCCCCGCCATCCCCCGGGATGATGCCGATGTTCAGAAACGTTTCGCCCATCCGGGCCTTATCGGAAGCGATCCGGATGTCGCACATCAGTGCGAGATCGCAGCCCGCGCCGATTGCGGGGCCGTTTACGGCAGCGATGGTCGGGACTTCAACCCCGTGAACGGCCAGTGGAATCCGTTGAATATTTTTCCGGTAATTCTCCATGATCAGGGCCGGGCTTCCGCAGAACATGCCTTTTTTCTCAAACATGTCCTTGATGTTCCCCCCCGATGAAAATGCCGGGTCCACACCCGTGACAATCAGCACCTTCGTGTCCATGTCGGCGTTGACCATTGAACAGGCGGTTTCAATTTCTTCGATGATTTCAGGCGTAGAAATGGCATTCCGGGTATCGGGCCGGTTCAGGGTTAATATGGCAACCCCGCCGTTACGTTCAAAGCGTATGTCATTGAAGGCCATAAACGTATCCTAATTATGTTATTATGTGGGGAAGGTAGAAAAGACAGCGGGTTGCGGTCTGCTACCAGCGAAATTGTGGCATGTGTCTGATGGGGTGTCAATATGAAAAACCGGTTTGCCGGCACCCGGTCGTGAATGTACGCTTTCAGGTGAAAAAATAGTGGTGCATGCTGTTGCATGTATGTTATTTTTTATAATAATTTATATTTAAGGGCGATTTCCCTCGGGAGGTTTTTCAGCCTGTCGGGGTCGGTATCGGGGTCGAATTTGCAGAACCCCCAGGGGACAGACTTCCAGTCTGCGGGTCGAAACATCTGCCTGTCATTCACAATTATTAAAGGACAATTTCTCCCGGGTGTCACCGGCCACTGCCCTTGCAACTGCAGGAGAACGCTGATATCTCCATGGCGCGCTTGAACGCGCCCTGTGATAAACGGCCAAGAACACAGGGCGCCTGTCCGCGCTTCGCCAGGAGCTATCAGCAACCCCCTGCAATTGTTGCTGCGGGCAATACCCGGCCCCACCCGGGGGAAATTGATCAATTTTATAAGGGCGGTTTCCTCCGGAGTGTTGTTCAACCTTTCGGGGTCGGGGTCGTATTTGCAGACCCCCCAGGGAACAGACTTCCAGTCTGTCTCCCGGTTGAAATTGATCATTTAACATCAGGTCGGTTGCATTAAAAAAGGAGGGGCTTATGGCGCAGCAGGAGAAATATGATGATCATCTGGCAGCGTTCGAGGGGCGCGCGTTTGTTTCGGGATTGGACGAATACCGGCGGCTGTATGCCCGCTCCCTGGAAGACCCCGAGGCTTTCTGGGGTGAACAGGCCGGAAAGTATCTGACATGGGATAAAAAATGGGATTTCGTACTCCAATATGATTTCATGGAGGCGACAATCGAATGGTTCGGCGGCGGGCGGATCAATGCGGCAAATAATTGTTTGGACCGGCACCAGGATGCCATTGGAGACAGGATCGCCTATTACTGGGAAGGAGACAGCCCGGATGAAACGCGCACCATTACCTATAAGGAACTTTACAACCAGGTCAACCGGTTTGCATTGGTTTTGAAAAACCAGGGCGTCGGAAAAGGGGACCGGGTTATCATTTACATGCCCATGGTTATTGAACTGGCGGTGGCCATGCTTTCCTGCGCCCGGATCGGAGCCATTCACAGCGTTGTGTTCGGCGGGTTTTCGGCGGACGCCATTGCCAACCGTGTCAAGGATTCGGGCGCCCGCATGGTGATCACCGCGGACGGCGGGTACCGGGCCGGAAAACCGATTCCCATAAAGGCCAACGTGGACAAGGCTTATGAAAAATGCCCCGGTTTGGAGAAGGTCATTGTTTATAACCGGACGAATTCGGGCATCGCGCTTGATCCCGAAAAGGAAACCTGGTGGCATGAGGCAATGGCGAAGACGCCGGCGGATGCCTATGTCGAGCCGGAATCAATGGATGCCGAGGACCCGTTGTTCATCCTGTACACCAGCGGCAGCACCGGAAAGCCCAAGGGCGTTGTTCACACAACCGGCGGCTACCTCCTGTTTGTGGCCATGACCACGAAGCTGGTCTTCGACCTCCGGGAGGATGAAATCTTCTGGTGTACGGCCGACATCGGTTGGATTACCGGGCACTCCTACATCGTTTATGGCCCGCTGGCCAACGGACTGACCAGCGTGATGTTCGAGGGTGTCCCCAGTTACCCGGATTTCGACCGGTTCTGGGCGGTGGTGGAAAAATACCGGGTCAGCAAGTTCTATACGGCCCCTACCGCCATACGCGCCCTGGCCCGGGAAGGGGACGAATATGTCCGGAAACACGACCTGTCATCGTTGAAGCTCATCGGCACCGTCGGGGAACCCATCAACCCGGAAGCATGGCGCTGGTATTACCATAATGTCGGCGGCGGCCGGTGTCCGGTCATCGATACATGGTGGCAGACTGAAACCGGCGGACATATGCTGACGCCCCTGCCGGCGGCCGGCGCCAACAAGCCGGGTTCCTGCCAGTTTCCTTTTTTCGGGGTCGATCCGGTCATTATTGACGATACCGGCCAACCCGTTCGGTTCCCCAACGAGGAAGGCCTGCTTTGCATCAAAAAGCCGTGGCCCGGAATGGCGCGGACGGTTTACGGCGACCATGAACGGTTCCGGGAGACCTATTTCAGCCAGGCGCCGGGCATGTATTTTACCGGAGATGCGGCCAGGTGCGACGAAGAAGGGTATTACTGGATTATCGGCCGGATTGACGACGTGCTCAATGTATCCGGTCATCGCCTGGGCACGGCTGAGCTTGAATCTGCGCTTGTTTTACATAAAAATGTCGCTGAAGCCGCGGTGGTCGGCTTTCCCCATGATATCAAGGGGCAGGGAATATACGCCTTTGTTATCCTCAAGGCCGGGGTTGTGCCTTCCGATGAATTGAAAAAAGCGCTTATCCTCCAGGTCCGAACGGAAATCGGCCCCATTGCCACGCCGGAAGTGATTCAGTTCACCGATGGGCTGCCCAAGACCCGGAGCGGAAAGATCATGCGCCGGATTCTCAAGAAAATCGCCGCCGGAAAAACCGACGAACTCGGGGACACTTCCACCATCGCGGACGAGAGCGTCATCAGTCGATTAATCGATGAACGGGTGGATGTTGCGGTGAAATAAAAAAAGTCGTTCCCGTCGTTGTTATCGGGAGAGCCCTTTTTCTCTTATGAATGCCGTTTCCATGATATGCCGGTCAAATTCACCGATGCGGTGCTCCCATGCATAGCGGCTGACCATTTCGGCTGCCAGCATGTTGCGCTGCCGGTCAAAAGTACCGGGTTTTGTCAGGCGCTGGCTGAGCTTTTCAACCAGTTGTTCATGGGAGGCGTAAATGCACGTTTCATGGAAGGCTTCAGGGATGATTTCGGGATAAGACAGGCGATCCGGTACAAGGGGCAGGCACCCGCATGCGGCGGCTTCCACAATGGCGATCCCGAAGTTTTCCTGTTTTGCGGTGCTTACGGCAGCGCTCCCCTGCCGAAGCCATTGCAGGTAGACTTCCCTGTCCGGTTCATAGCCGAAAACCGCTAACTGCCTGTCGAACTGTTTTTTTGCCGTGCTGAAAACCGGGGGGTGCTTTTCGAAGGTTTCACCCAGGACGGCGAGCCTGAAATTAATTCCCCGGCTGTAAACTTCCGCCATGGCCCTGAAAAAGGATTCCGGATCCTTGTCATGCTCCCACCGGTGGTTCCATATGACCAGTGGCGGATCCGTCTGCGGGGGCGTCGATCGGGCAGGGGGTGTGATATCGCATCCCGGATGACAGACAAACGCTTTAGCCCGTATGGCATCAACAGCCCAGTTGGGCCTGAAATCGGGCATCTTGCGTAAAAATTGCCGCATATGCATAAAAAACATGTGTTTGTGGGTCCGGGAATTGAAAAGAATCCGGTCGGCCGCCAGTGCGGTTGTGATATCCGTAAACCCGAACTGGTAATCCA
>SLGU01000269.1 GCA_007136525.1 Desulfobacteraceae bacterium
CAAGATCAAGGCTTGCGCAATTTTTGAAGAATTGAGCGTACTTAGCCGTACGTGAGATTCTTCGGAAATTGCGCGTAACGCAGATATTGGACTTTTTGCGAAGTCGTCAATTTTAAGTTGACTCCATTATCAATCCATGTAATTGCTGAAAAAAACCGCCCGCCGGAAACAGGGTGATTATCCCCTATTCACTCATCTCAAAAAAGGAGGCCTCGCAATGGTTCCGGAAATAAAAAAAATCCTTTATGCAACCGATCTTTCCGATAGCTCACGGATGACCCTTTCCTGGGCGATGACACTTGCCGAAAAGCACAATGCCAAGCTGACCATGCTCAACGTGATCGAAGATGTGTCGTCATCCCCTTCGGTTCAGGTATATTTTTCCGAGCAGGAGTGGAACCAGTTGAAAAAGCGGATCAACAGCGAGGCCGTCGACATCATGAAAGCACGGCTCAAGGACTTTTGCGAAGAGACGAAAGCTGCAATCCCGCAATGCAATTATGTTGCCGAGGAAATCATTGTCCGGCGGGGAAATCCCGTGGAGAAAATCCTCCTGGTCGCCGAAGAGCAGCAGTGCGACATCATTGTCATGGGGTCGCTTGGGGCCGGCGGCCTGACCGATGCCATCATGGGCTCAACGGCCCGTCGCGTGCTGCGAAGAAGCAAAATCCCCGTTTTCGTGATTCCGATAAAAAAATAAAACAGGATAAGGATTATGACCGGCATTGCAGCAACTCAATGCCGGCTTTCCTTTTCAACCCGGCACAAAAGCGACTTGATCGACACCGAACCGGTAACGGGGCACATGTTTTCATCATCGGTGATCATGTTGATGTTGACACGCTTCCATCCGTCCTCAACACCGTACCAGAAGCCATGCGGCGCATGGACCACCTGCGGATGGATATTTTCATCAAAGGCTGCCTTGATCCGAACCGCCCCCCGGGGGGAGGACAGCTTGACCCACTCCCCGTTTTCAATTTCCAGCTTTGCCGCGGTTTCCGGGTGTATCTGCAGCTCCGGGTCAGGGGCGCGCTTCTTCAGCGAAGCGATGTTGCGGTGCGATGAGTGGTAATAGACCAGAAGTCTTGCCCCGGTGGTCAGGATCAGGGGATATTCTTCCAGCAGGTCCGGGCGGGACACCGGGCTTTCCGCGGGCTCCCTGTATTCCGGCAGGGGTGGAATCCCAAGGCCTTTCAAGTATTCAGCGCAAAGCTCCACCTTTCCCGATGGCGTGCGGAACCCCCCCTTGCGCTCATACAGCCTGTGCACCACAGGGGTGGAATACCGCTCCATCTCTTTAAATTCCCGCCACGTAACCCCCAAGGGGACAAGACGATAGTCCAGGGCCTCGCCTACGGACTGCCAGTACCCGTTCATGCCCATTTTTCCGGCCAGGTCGATCAGCATCTGCTTTTCATCCCGGCATTCCGGAAGGGGGTCCACCGCCCTGGGCTGTGCCATGACGTAATTCTTCATGAGCAAATCTTCAATGTCGTCGCGCTCCGCCCAGTGAGCCGGGGGCAGGATCACATCCGCCAGGGCCGTGGTGGGCGTATGAAAATAATCCACACAAAACAGAAAATCCAGCGAACGCAGCGCGTTGTAAACCCGTAGTGAATTCGGATAGGCGCATACGCTGTTGTTGGCAAACAGGCCCAAAGCGCGCACCGTATAGGGGTCTTTCGACTCGATGGCCGGCCAGACCGCCTGGGGCGGGGTTGGAATGGGGATAAACCTGAAGAGCGGGAACCGGTCGAGCCCCAGCTTCTTGTTCGCCTGTGCTTCGGGCAGATTCGAAAACGCGTCATAATCCGAACCGTAGCAGCTTCTCTTGCGCGTCGGCGGCGAACACTGCAGGTTGCCGCCGGGAACCGCCAGGTTCCCCGTAATGGCGGACAAGATGGTCAGGGCCCGGCACAGATCAAACGCGTCGTTGTGCTGGCAAACGCCCCCCATGCCGGGGCCGATGGATGCCGGCGCCGCCTGGGCGAAGGCTTCCGCGGCCGCCTCGATCTCGTTGGCGGGAATCCAGGTGATCGCCGATGTTTTTTCCGGTGTGAATCCGGAAACATGCTCGGCCAGCTCGTCGAAACCGGCGCACCAGTTTTCGACAAAGTCTTTGTCATAGAGCCCTTTTTGAATCACCGTGTTGATCACGCACAAAACCAGGGCGGTATCCGTTCCGGGACGGATCCGTAGCCAGTGGTCGGCCTTCTTTGCCAGCCGGGTTTGCCGTGGGTCCACGACGATCAGCACGGCCCCGTTTTTCAAACCGTCGTTAATATCGTTCATGTACAGCCCCGGCCAGGAGGCTTCCGGATTGTGCGCCCATAAGAGGATGCACCTGCTGTTGGCATAGTCCGGGTCCACCAGGGTGAAACCGCACGTGGCTGCGCTCCCCATGACGATGGGGCCGCCGCTCATGTTGGAGGGAGCCATGAACGTAGGTGAACCGAAAAGGGCCAGAAAGCGGTTCAGGTAAGGCGCCATACCCCGCGTGGTCCCCGAGCCGAACACGACCGCTTCGGGACCGTGTTTATCCTTTACCGTCAGGAGATTTTCCGCCACTGCATCCAGCGCCGCCTCCCAGGAGACTTCCTCAAAACGACCGCTGTCTTTTCCGCCAACCTTCATCAGCGGTTTCAGTATCCGGTCCGGGTGGTACATGATTTCCATGCAGGCTTTCCCCTTGGGGCAGATATACCCCCGGCTGTGGGGATGGGTTTTGTCCCCCCGGATGCCGGCCACTTTCCCGTTTTCAACGTCCAGCAGCACGCCACACCGCGAGTGGCACTCAAAACAGATGGTCCGTACACGTTTCACCGCCATGGACGCTCTCCTCATGAATTCAGTTACATCAATCCCCGTTTCCGGGCCATGGCCAGCATCTGGTCCATACTGCCGGCCGGGGGGACGCGCCGTTTTTCTTCCGGCTTGGAGACCAGTCTGACGGCCTCGGTGGGGCAGTCGGTAACGCATAGCCCGCATCCGATGCACCGGTCGAGGTTCACAACGGCAACGCCGGCATCCCCAACCGCAATGGCATTCATCTGGCACCGGTCCTCGCAAGCCTCGCAGGCCGTGCATTCGTCTTCATCCACAACCGCGTAATGGTTGGAAAAAACGATCTCCGCGGGCTTGGGGTGCATGTTGAGCGCCCGGAGCACGCCGCAGCAGTCCCCGCAGCAGTTGCACATGCCAGCCGGATTCTGGGCGGTGGCCGGCTGGGTGACCAGGCCGGCGTCCCTGGCCTCGGCCAGGATCTTTTCGGCTTCCGCCACCGTGACCTGCCGCCCCATGTCATGATCCAGGTAATACTGACCCATGGAACCGAACATGAAGCATGCTTCCATCGACTTGCCGCAGCTCTCCCCCACGAGCGATTTCTGCTTGCGGCAGATGCAGTCGGTCACGACAATCAGCTTCCTGCTTCTCAGTATTTCGCGGGCATCGTCGTAGGCGGCCACCTGATGCGTCACGTCAACGGAGGCGTTCACGGGGATGGTACGGAGAAAGTATTCCGCGCCCCCGGCCATTGCCTGGTCAAGCCCTTCCTTCATATATTGTTCACCCATTTCGGCAAATTCCGGATCCAGCCGCTTGACCTGGAACTCATAGAGGCCGTGAATAAAGGGAATCGCCCCGTAGCGCGGCGCACCACCTTTTGCCAGGCGAAACAGAAGACCCCTTTTCGCCATGTCCTCGAGGCGAGCGGCCGCATCTTCGACGGAAATGCCCATTCTTTCGGCCACCGGTTCCGGCGGCTCCACCATGGGGGAAAGGGCGAGAAACAGTTTTGCATCCGGTTCGGAGAAGAGATGCTTTAAAATCTTAATTTCAATGCCGGATTCCGTTGCCGGGAATCCCAGGGAATAGGTATCGAGCCGCTGCTGCAGCTCCCGGTAAATCAGGTCGGACATGATTTCTCCTTGTGTTTATTGGCTTGTAGCATCTTGATCGTGGCCGGCAGCCGGCAGCTTCCTTATGTCAGGGCGCCGCCGTCGCAGACGATAGCGGCACCGGTGGTGAAGGATGCGGCATCGGACACCAGGTAAAGGACCGCGCCCACCATTTCTTCCGGGGAGGCGTGCCGGTTCATGGGTATCTGGGCCAGGGCGTAGTTGTATATGTCCTTGTTCTCGATGATGGCCGCGGAAAACTTCGTTTCCGTCAACCCTGGAAGCAGCGCGTTCACGCGGATGTTGCTGGCGGCCAGCTCCTTGGCGAACGCTTTTGTCATGGAAATGACCGCTGCCTTGGTGATGGAATAGATGCCCTGGAAGG
Source organism: Desulfobacteraceae bacterium (assembly GCA_007136525.1). The sequence continues at coordinate 4,288 of SLGU01000269.1, forward strand.
GCGCCGGCCGGATGCCGTTGATGGACGCCACATTGACGATCGAACCGCCGCCGTTTTCAGCCATGAGCTTTGCGGCATATTGGCTCAGGAAAAAAGGCCCCTTCAGGTTGACCGCAACGGTTTTGTCCATGGCCCATTCCGGCGCATCCATCAAGGCCCCGAAATACGGATTGGTGGCTGCGTTATTGATCAGGATATCCAGTTTGCCGTATGTGGACCGGATCTGGTCGAAAAGCGCCTGGATCTGGTCCATCTGCCCC
>SLGU01000197.1 GCA_007136525.1 Desulfobacteraceae bacterium
GATGCCCCGAAGGGGCAATGGATTATAGCCGGTGGTTTCAACCACCGGTATGGGTTTGCCACCCAAAACACCGAGTCCTGAAGGGACGACATATTCAGATAAAGTCTGATACAATGAAATATATCCCCTCCGGGGATTAACGGTAAGGAGCACCTATGCATCTGATAAAAAAATACGCCAACCGCAAGCTCTATGACATGACGGACAAAAAATACCTGACCATGGACAAGCTGGCCGAACTGATCAAGGGGGGTGCTGAGGTCGAAATTGTGGACAATGAAACCGGCAGGGACATCACCGCTCCGATCCTGTCTCAGCTCCTGGCCCGGGAAAAGGACGGGCCCGGGGAGACGGTGCCGCCGGGCATCCTGGCCCAGATGCTCAGAAAAGGCGGGGACACCCTGTTCGGCTACGGCAAGAAATATGTCTCCCTGTGGCAGAGCGCATTCGTGCTCTCGAAGGACGAAATCGAAAAACGCATCAACCGCCTGGTCCGGGAAAAGGAATTGTCCGAAGCTGAGGGGAAAAACCTCAAAAACGAAATCGTTTCCGCAACAAACCAGCTTAAAACATGGCTTCTCCATACCATTGACCGGCGGGTGACGGATGCGCTGAAACGGATGAACCTGGCAACCCACGAGCAGATCGACGAATTGCACGGGAAGATGGATCGCCTGGCAAAAAAACTGCAGGACCTGGAAAAAAAATAGGCTTTTTACGAAGCCGTCAAAGTTTACGCTGTAGTTGAAGATAACGATTTGCATTATGGGGTATCCTATGCTATTCATTAGCTTCAGATGAACACACTTTAATTCCATAAACAATGTTTTGCCACCATGCCCGGCCTCCGCATGGGTTTTTTGCCTGCAACGGGAAAAACCCTATGGATAGGTTGCTACGGGCATGTCGCGTTAAACCGCGGGCAAGGGGCTTGCAGGCGCAGGATGCAAGCCGGGCGGATGCCGGACAAATGAAGGACACCGAGGAAAAATTCACGGAAAATGCCCCGGGAAAATACTACGTGACCCGGGCGTGCATCGGGTGCACCCTGTGCGCCGTAATTGCACCGGACAGCTTCAGGGAAAACACCGACCTGGCGCTGGCCGTGGGAAACAACTATGTCTACAGGCAGCCGGAAACCGCTGAAGCGGAACAGCTGTGCCGGGACGCCATGGACGCCTGCCCGTCAAGCGCCATCAGGGATGACGGCAATACGGCGGCAACAGCAATTATATATAATGATAATGATAAACGGTCATGCGCTCGTCAGTAACCATACAAGAAACAGATGGCTGAGTCATAAATGAGACTTTTGACGACACCATCAATGATCAATGAAGCAAGGAGGTCGCCTTGAAGCAGATAGTCAGCGTCAGTTTAGGCAAAAGCGCGGATGATTATGAATTTGGCGCCGAATTTCTCGGGCAGCAGTTTACCGTCACGCGGATTGGCACTAACGGGGACGTGAACCTGGCCGCCGATGTCATGGAACAGTGGAAGGACAAAGCCGATGCGCTGTGCCTGGGCGGCCTGAATTTCAACTATGCCATCGGCTCCAGCCGGGCCATCGAGGCCCAGCGGAGAAAAGTCGAACAACTGAAAGCCTCCATCAATATTCCTGTGACAACGGGGGAGCGCCTGCGCAGGGTGTCCTTTGAGTGGGCCATCCGGCATATCCAGTTCAAACACGGCAACAATTATTTCAACCACACCAAGGTGCTGTTTCTCTCCGGCCTGCTCAACTACAACATCGCCAAGGTCATGTCCGAATACACGGACAACCTGACCTTCGCTGATCCCATCTTCGAAAACGGCATCCCCAAGTTCCTCAACTCCCTGCCTGAACTCGAACTCTACGCCAAGGGGGTTCACGATGTCCTGGAATGGGTGCCCACGCGCCGCCTGGCGTCTGCGGCCTTGCCGCTTCGGTCATGGAATGAATACATCATCCGCAGAGCCATCCAGAAGGCCCATATCCTCGTCGTGCCCACGTACGATTTTTACGACTACCTCAAGGGATGCGGCCTGGAAGAGCTGGGCGGCAAAACCATCATCACGGCCACGGTTTATGAAGACCGGATACAGTTTCTTAAAGAACGGGGCGTGGATGTCATCATCGACTGCACGCCCAAGATCCTGGAGCAGGTGGTGGGGTTTTACGTGCTGGAAGCCATGATCTCCGTGGCCCTGGGCATCCCCCTGGACAAGCTGACCGATGACGATCTGCTGGAAGTCATCGGCGAGCAGCGGCTGGACCCCCGCCAGATCTATCCCCAGGGGCGCCATAAACGCGTCAACCGGTTCGCCTTTGTCATCCACCCCCTTTCTCAGGAGCAGCTCAAAAAAGACCCGAACATCGAGCTGGCCTCCCGGTTTGCGCCCAGGGGCTTCATGGACGCGGTGGAAAAAATCATTGCCTACTCCCCGCCCATGATTTACTGCAAGGTCACGGGCATCAAGTCGCCCCTGGGCGTGGAGACCGAAGGGTGGCTCATCACCGTGGGGGGCACGCCGAAACAGATGCTGGCCCACAGCCCGGAGTTCACCTACAAGCGCCTGCTCCAGGCCGCCAAGATGGCCAAGCGCCTGGGCGCCCAGATCATGGGACTGGGCGCGTTCACCAAGGTGGTGGGGGACGCGGGTAAAACCGTTGCCAAGCTGGCCGACATCCCCATTACCACGGGAAACAGCTACAGCGCATCCGGCGCGCTGTGGGCCGCAGCCGACGCGGTCCGGCGCATGGGGCTCATCACGGTTGAAAAAGGGAAGAAACTGAAAGCCAAAACCATGGTGGTCGGCGCCACCGGGGCCATCGGGTCTGTGTGCTGCCGGCTGCTGGCCATGGCCTTTACCGATGTCTACATGATCGATGTGCGCCACTCCAAGCTGCTGGCCCTGAAGGAGTCGATCCTCCAGGACACCCCGGACGTTCACGTTGAAATTTCCACCCGGGCGGACAAATACCTGGCCGATATGGATGTGATCGTCACGGCCACCTCGGCCGGCGGCGGCAAGAGCGTCATCGACATCATGGCCGTTAAGCCCGGCTGCGTGATCACCGACGTTGCCCGGCCCCTGGACCTGTCCCCCGAGGATGTGGCCAAGCGCCCGGACGTGCTGGTGATCGAGTCCGGCGAGATCCTGCTGCCCGGTGAAAACGTCGAAATGCGCGACATCGGTCTGCCGCCCAAAGTGGCCTTCGCCTGCCTGGCGGAAACCATCGTGCTGGCCCTGGAAGGCCGGTATGAGACATTCACCATCGGCCGGGATATTGAATGGCAGAAAGTAAAGGAAATTTACCAGCTCGGGCTCAAGCACGGCATGAAGCTGGCCGCCATTTCAGGGGTCAACGGCGTGTTTACCGACGCCGATATCGCCGAAGTGGCCCGGCTGGCCCGGGAAGCCCGCAAGGAGATGACCGCCGCCAAAGCCAAAACCCGAAAACGATCCGCAGGATGATGCCCATGATAATCGGTTTTGTCCAGACCAAGGGGGGCACGGGCAAGAGCACGCTGGCCCTCAATACGGCCTTTTCAAAGGCCGCTGCCCGGCACCATGATGCCATTGCACTGGTCGAGCTCGATCACCAGGGAACCCTCAGGAATTGGTGGGAGGAGCGGGAAGAGATGGGCTACGGCAGCGGAAAGGTCTCTTTCCACCACATCTCCAGCACCCAGAAGGAAGTGTTCCAGGAAGGGATCAAGGCCATCACCCAGCACAACGACCTGATCATCATGGACATTCCCGGCGAGGGCACGGGCCGCCTGCATACGCGCTTTGCCTGCGCTTTCTGCGACGTGGCGGTCATCCCCATGCGCCAGTCCACCAACGATGAGTCCGCCTTTCTGGACAACCTGTACCCCATCATCAAGGATATCGTGCTGGCCGTGCCCGAAAAAAGGGGGCGGTTTCATGTACTGCCGGTATTCACGCACCCGCGGGCCGGCCTGAAAAAGATTTATGCCCATTTCAAAGAGGTGCTGCCGCCCTATGTCACATGCCTCAAGACGGTCTATCCTGCGCGGGCCGTCTACGAGAATTTCAACCGCAGGGGCTTGAACCTCAACGAGTATGCCGCCCTGGTGGCGTCCAACCGGAAATACCGGCAGCAGGTGGAAAAGGCCGTTGAAGATGTCGAAACCATAGCAAAAACCCTGATTGATATCGGGAGGAAAAAAGATGACAATGCCGAAGGAAAATGAAAAAAAGGTCGAAAGGGCCTTTGAAGTTATTGAAAGGCTGGAAAAAAATGACACGGCCGGCGCCGGCGCCGATGAAACCCTGAAAAAGAAACCCCGGGAGCGCAAAGCGCATGAAAAATCGGGGCTGCGCATTCATTTCGCCCTGGATGCCCTGCTGTCGGATAGCGATACGCGCACGCCCGAAGCAAAAGACCTTAAGGCCGGGCCGGCCAAGCTTTTAGACATCCGGTTCACCGTCCCTTATATCTGGCAGATCCCGGTGATCGGCAAAACCGCCCTGAAAATCGTCAAACTGCTTCAACCCGAGCAGCACACCGAATCCATCCGCGATATTTTGAGGTCC
>SLGU01000235.1 GCA_007136525.1 Desulfobacteraceae bacterium
CCCGGGGCTATTCCCCTTAAGCAGTGTCCATCCAGAAGATGAGAAACCACTTCTGGATGGACACTATAACGCATCTCAGCATTCGTTTCTCTGCCCCGCGCATTGCCTGGACAATCGAAATCGAAACCGAAATCGGGATCGAAATCGGGATGAAAAATGAAAAAATATGATATTTGGAGACGTAAAGCTTATTTCTTCTTTGAAATAAAGGCCATACTTTATGGATTTGTGCAAATCGATTTCGATCCCGATTTCGATTTCGATTTCGAAAAAAGTAAATCTGAAGGATTTGAAATGATGTCATCAATAAACAAGCCTGCCCCTGGGCTGACAAGGCGCATGTGTCAATGAAACTTCTGGATCATTTAACAGCAGATACGGTTTTAACGAACCTGAAAGCCACCGACAAGAAGGGCCTTATCGACGAACTGTCGCTCCCGGCGGCCGAAGCAGCCAATATCGATCACAGGACAATCGCCAATGTTCTCATTGAAAGAGAAATGCTCGGCAGTACGGGGATTGGAGACGGTATCGGCATTCCACATGGAAAAGTGGCCGGCCTTGACAGGCTTATTGTCGGTTTCGGATTAAGCAGGCAAGGTGTCGACTTCGATACCATGGACGGTAAGCCGGCTTATCTTTTTTTTCTTTTACTTTCCCCGGACGATTCTACGGGGCTTCACCTCATGCTGCTTGCAAGAATATCAAAACTCCTGAAAGATCCAAAATTCAAAAAAGATCTAAAAGCGGCAAAGGACAAAGAGGCGGTAATGCGCATAATCGCCGAAGCCGACAGCGATTCCTGACGGGCGCAATAAAACCCCGGCCGTCCAAGGATACAGGATATTCATGAAAAATGTTCAAATCATCATAATTACCGGCCTTTCGGGATCAGGCAAAAGCGTTGCACTGGCCGCCCTTGAAGACGCTGGATTTTACTGCGTTGACAACATGCCGGCAAAGCTTCTGCCCAAATTCCTGGAAATGCCTGTTGAAAAGGACGAGCGGATCAAAGGCCTGGGCTTTGTCATGGATTTACGGGAAAAAGGGTTTCTCGGTTCTTTCCCGGGTATTTTTTCCAAATTGAAATCAGACGGCTACAACATTGAAATTCTCTTCCTGGAAGCGGAAGAAAACACGATTGTCCGCAGATACAGCCAGACACGGCGGCATCATCCCCTTGGGCAGGACAAGACGCTGATCGAGGGCATTCGGGCAGAAATAGGCCAGATGCAGCCCATACGGGCGCTTGCAAACCAGGTCATCGACACTTCCAGCTACAATGTGCATGAGTTAAAATCAGTTATTTTCAAACTGGCTGAAAATTTTATCGACGCAACCCAGGTTCGGATCAATATCATTTCATTCGGCTTCAAGTATGGCACCCCCCATGAAGCGGACCTGATCATGGATGTTCGCTTCATGCCCAATCCCTTTTTTGTTGAGAACCTGAAATCCCTGGACGGCAGAAATGAAGACGTGAAACAGTATGTACTTGCCAAAGAGACCTGCCGTATTTTTTTGAAAAAATTTTATGATTTGATTGACTTTTTGCTTCCGCTTTACGAAAAGGAGGGCAAGGCATATCTGACGATTGCCATCGGTTGTACCGGCGGCAAGCACCGAAGCGTCGTTATCGCCGATTCACTTTATACCCACATGAACAGACCGGGGCGCTCCGTTCGGTTGACCAACCGGGATGTTGATCTTAAATTGTAATACAGGAACATTGATATGATTGGCATTGTCGTTGTGACACACGGCCTGCTCGGTGAAGCACTCATTGACACCTCGGCCATTATTTTTGGAGAACGGCCGGATGCGGTTGTGCCTGTTTCCATCGATCTGACCCAGGACATTAACAAGCTCCGACAGAAAATCCAGGACAGCATCAAGCAGGTAAACCATAACAACGGGATTATCATTTTGACCGATATGTTCGGCGGCACCCCGTCCAACCTGAGCTATTCCTTTCTGGAGGAAGGCCGCATAGAAGTCATATCCGGTGTAAATCTGCCTGTACTGATCAAGTCCGTTAACCTTCGGAAGAAAAGCACGGACCTTCATGAAATGGCTAAAACCATTGAAGCCTATGGTAAAAAAAGCATTTCCCTGGCAAGCGATATTCTGAAGGGAAACAAGCGGGAATAACATTTCCGATGGCCACGATCGTCCAGCCTATGCTTTCATCCGATATTGATTCGATTTTAGAAATCGAACGCGTATCGTTTGTGAACCCATGGAATCGGAACGCTTTTCTTTATGAACTCGAAAACCGGAATGCACGAAACTATGTCATACGCCTCGGCCCCGGAAATATTCAAAATATAGGGGACAAGCAGCGCCTTCATGGATATGCGTGTTTTCATGTGGCTGCAAACGAACTGCACCTGCTGAAAATGGCCGTAGCGCCTGAGATGCGAAAAAACAATATCGCGTTTCTGTTGCTTGATTCATGCTTCCGCAATGCAGCAGAGGAGGCTGTTGATCGGGTTTTTCTGGAAGTCAGGCGATCCAATACGGCAGCCATAGGCCTTTATGAAAAACACGGGTTCAGCCTTATCGCCGCAAGGAGAGATTATTACCGGCGATCCGGAGGCGGACGCGAAGATGCATTAATCATGCGAAAAACCTTATAAGGAGGAAACACATGGCAATAAAACTGGGTATCAACGGCATGGGAAGAATCGGAAGGATTGTGTTTCGTTCAGCACTGAAACGCCCGGATATCGAAGTCGTGGCGGTAAACGATATAATGGACCCCGAAACGCTAGCCCACCTGCTGGTCTATGACTCGGTGCACGAACGACTGGATGCGACCGTCATCGCCCGGGAAAATGCAATTGAAGTAAACGGGCGTCAAATTCCGGTCATGGCCCAACGGGATCCGGCCAATCTGAAATGGAAGGAATACGGCGCCGAAATCGTTGCCGAATGCACCGGGCTTTTCCGGGACCGCGACAGCGTATCCAAGCACATCGCGGCCGGATGCAAAAAGGTCATCATCTCCGCCCCGGCAAAAGAGCCCGACCATACCATCGTCATGGGCGTCAACCATGACACCTATGACAAGGACAAGCACCATATCGTGTCCAATGCCTCGTGCACCACCAACTGCCTGGCCCCTGTTGCCAAGGTACTTCATGAAAAATTCGGGATCGTATCCGGGCTTATGACCACCGTGCATTCCTACACGGGGGACCAGCGGCTATTAGACGCTCCGCACAAGGATCTCAGGCGTGCCCGCGGCGCTGCCCTGTCCATGATTCCGACCACCACCGGCGCCGCCAAAGCGGTCGGCCTTGTCCTTCCAGACCTGGACGGCAAACTCAACGGCATGGCAATCCGGGTACCGACACCCAATGTCTCGCTTGTGGACCTGGTGGTCCTGCTCAACACTTCCGTTACAGCGGACGACGTCAACAACGCCCTGCGCACGGCATCTGAGAACGAACTGGCCGGCATCCTGGGATACAACGACAAACCGCTTGTATCCGCAGATTTTAACGGCTGCCCCCTGTCTTCCATCGTTGACGGTGAAATCACCTACGCCATTGACAAAATGGTCAAGGTGATTTCCTGGTATGACAACGAAACAGCCTATTCCGAGCGGCTGATTGATCTGGCAGAAATGATGGGCAGGCAGATGTAAATGACCCAATAAGGAGTTCCCATGGACAACAGGCTCCCGATGATTGCGGGCAACTGGAAAATGTACAAAACCTGCAGCGAAGCGGTGGAAAGCGCGCGCCAGCTTGCGACGCTTGCCGGTGATGCGGAAAACGTTGAAATCATGATCGCGCCACCGTTTACGGCGCTCACAGGGGTATTTGATGTGATCCGCCATACCAATATCCGCCTCGGCGCACAGAACCTGCACTGGGAGCCGGAAGGGGCATACACGGGTGAAGTTTCCGGCCCGATGCTTTTTTCTGCGGGCTGCCGGTACGTGATCATCGGCCATTCCGAGCGCAGGCAGTACTTCGGGGACACCGACGAAAACGTTAACAGAAAGATCCGGGCCGCACTAAACGCAAACCTTTCTCCTGTCATCTGCGTCGGCGAAAGCGAATCCGAGCGGGAAGCGGAAAAAACGTTTTCAATACTTGACAAACAGATGCAAAACGGGTTAGAAGGTTTATCCTTGAATCAAATGGATTCGGCAGTTATTGCTTATGAGCCCGTGTGGGCCATCGGCACCGGCAAAACAGCGACCCCGCAACAGGCGCAGGCGGTTCATGAATACCTCCGGAAGTTCCTTGTTGGGCGCTTTGGAGAAGAAACCGCGCAAAAGACGCGAATCCTTTACGGGGGCAGCGTGAAGCCCGAAAACATTTCGGAGCTCATGGCGCTTCCGGATATTGACGGCGCGCTGGTCGGTGGGGCCAGCCTGCAGCCGGAAACTTTCAGCAACATCATAAAATACAAAAATTAAGCTTATGCATGCGCTTGTCGTCATCATTCATCTGATCGCCTGCTTCTCACTGATTCTGATCGTGCTGCTGCAATCCGGCAAGGGTCAGAGCATGGGGGCCATGTTC
>SLGU01000186.1 GCA_007136525.1 Desulfobacteraceae bacterium
ACCGGCCTTTGGTTTCATCTCCGGAATTCACGCCGTTTCAGCGGCCAAGCGCCTCGCTGATCTTTTTAAGCATTTTTTCAATGGGATAGGGCTTCTGAAGAAAATGGAACCGGTTTTCCTCGATGATATCGACGCGGGCTTTTTCCTCGGTATAGCCGCTGCTTAACAGCACTTTAATGTTGGGGTGATCAGCGGTGATCTCTCTTGCCAGGTCGATCCCGTTGCCGTCCGGCAGGATGACGTCGCTGAACAGAAGATCAAACCTTTCGCTGCCGGAAGCAATCAAGTCGCCTGCCTCACTGATCGAAGCTGCCGTTTCGACATGGTAGCCTTGCATTTGAAGCACCGAAACGATCATTTCCCGAACCTCCTGCTGGTCCTCCACCAGAAGAATCCGCTGCCCGATACCTTTTAATTCGTGCCGGCCGGTTCCGGGATCTTCCGACGCCTGTTCCACAGCATGATCGACAGGCCCTTTGCCCGCGGGCAGATATACCTGGAAGCGGGTACCCCGTGAAGGTTCGCTGTAAACATTGATCCATCCACCGTGCTGCTTGACGACCCCGTAAACCACGGCAAGCCCGAGGCCGGTGCCCTGGCTGGGTGTTTTGGTGGTAAAAAACGGCTCAAATATATTTTCCGCAACCTCCGGGGGCATACCGCTGCCATTGTCCTCAAACGTCATGCAGACAAAATCCCCTGTCCGGGCATACGTATACTGGCGGCTGTAAAATTCGTCAACCCGCGTGTTTTCCGTAATAATGCGCAGTTTTCCACCGCCGGGCATGGCGTCCCGGGCATTGACTGCCAGGTTTAAAAAGACCTGTTCCATCTGCGCCGGGTCGGCATTGATCCGGGAAAGATCCGGTGCAAGCGCGGTCTGAAGCTCAATATTTTCACCGATGAGCCGCTGGAGCATTTCTTCCATCCTGCCGACGACATGGTTGAGGTCCACCGGCTTTTTTTCGAGCACCTGCCGGCGGCTGAAGGCCAGCAACTGGCGGGTCAAGCCGGCCGAACGCTCAGCCGCGCTCCTGACGTCACCGATAAATTTTTCCAGTTTTTCCGGGTTGTCTTTATTCAGCAGCATCAAGTCTGTGCAGCCCAGAATGGTGGTGAGGTAGTTGTTGAAGTCATGGGCCACCCCGCCTGCCAGCGTCCCGATCGCCTCCATTTTCTGGGAATGGTACAGCTGCGCCTGGATCTGCTCCTTTTCCCTCCGCGCCTTTTTGAGATCGCTGACATCGGTCACAATTCCCATAAAACCGGCAAATTCCCCTTCTTCGTTTAACATCGGCGTAGGAGAAACAATGGAGGAAAGGGTCCGGCCATCTTTTCCGACCCAGTCGATTTCAAAGACAGGTGTGTCGGTTTGGGGCCAATTGACCACCTCGGCCTCAAGGCGCTGCTGGTTTTCTTTGTCAAGGAAATCAATGGCCGGCCGGCCGACCATTTCTTCAGCAGTAAAACCGGTCATTCTGCAAAGTGCATTGTTGACATACGTGATGCTAAGCTGCTGATCGATTATGGCCATGCCGTCATTCATGGTTTCAACAAGCGCCCGGTAATTTCGCAACACCGCCTCCGCCTCTTTCCGCTGGGCAATACTCCGCACGAGCGCCTGGACAACCTTCTGGCCGTTTATCTCATAAATGCTTGAAGACACTTCACCCGGGAACCGCTTCCCGGTTTTCGTTTCAAATTCGATCTCGAAATTGACAAAACCTTCCTTTGAAATGATCTCAAACGCGGCATGGCTGTTGTCCAGCGCCTCCCGGGGGTGGAGGTCCAGGACATTCAAAGCGAGCATTTCAGGCTTTGAATACTCAAACAATTCGAGTGCTTTATTATTGACATCAAGTATGTTGCCGCCCATATCATGAATGAAAATGCAGTCTTTTGAATAAAGGAAAAGATTGCTGTATTTCTGTTCGCTCTCCCGCCGCCGGGCGGTCAGGTCATCGAGTTCCTCCTTGATCAGCCGGACAGACCTGAAAACACTGCCAAACGGATGATCCGGCGCGACATCCTCGATTTCGGGATCGATCCCTTCTTTTTCCCAGTTAATGCCGCCGATAAACAGAAGCAGATCATCCACGTAGCGCTGGATATGGTGATCATCCAATTCCGGGTCGATTGACGGGGCCTGGTGCCGATCGAGCCGGTCCTGCCGGACGATTTCAAATGCCTCGTTTAAATCACGCGCTACCGCAGTGGTAAAGGGCATAAATGGCCGGGACATTTTGACAGCGGTTGAAATCAGCGGGTTGGCGCCAAACAGGATATACATCCGGAACGGTGCATCGCGGTGCAGGTTCACCATGTACTTCATCAGCAGCAGGCGGCTTTTGCTTTTGATCCCGGACATTTTCGATGCATCGACGATAAGGTAGTCAAAGTGCGCCCGCCGTATAACCGAATTATGAATATTGTCCACAAGCGGGACGTGTTCGGTTTGAAGCTGGCCTTCAGGAGTAGAAAGCAGGATGTCATTGTCGATGACAACGCTTTTGCTGGCGTATTCAGAAGTCTTAAATTCCCATTCCGGGCTCGATGCTATCACCACGGGAGAAAGTGTTTCGCCGTCACCGAGGTATGTGAGCGACCGGCCGAATGCAAACGACCCCTGGGGGAGGCCTTCGGCATCACAGATTTCAAGCGCTTTTTTGATGGCATGGCAATACGGCTCACCCGTAAAAACCGGCAAACCCGGAAAGGCAAAGCGCTTTCCGATTCTTATGGCAATGTTCATCAGGTGTGACAGGTTGCACAAAAAGAGGGCTGCCAGACGGTCATTGGTGTTAAAATAATCGATAAAATATTTTCTGGCCTCAATGCTCACATTGTGCAGCTGCGAATAGTCTTCAATCTGGACATACCGTCCGGTTCCGCTGGCGATATGAGCCGCCACGGCATCATCCGTCCGCAGGGAAGACCTTATGGCTTGAAGATTGACGTTGCCGACCGGCCGGGTATACAGGATGGAATCCCCGATTATCCAGTAGCTGACCTTATAGTCGTCTCCGATTTCCCGGTCCTGCCATTCGGGCCGGGTAACCACTTCAAGGCCGGTTACCGGACAAAAATGCGTTACCTTGACGGAACCATAGGGCTCCTGCTGTTCTTTTGTCATGTGTTTTGAGCGTCCTCATATAAAAAAGATGCCGCACCAATGGCCTGCGTCATGTTGCGCTGTGCACACCGGCATCACGCATTTCTGCACGGGCTTTTTCACCCCCTTCGGGGGTCACCGGCCGCGTGGCATTTTCAATGATAAACACGTCAAACCCCTCTTTGCGGCCATCCAGGACAGTGGCGCGCACACAGACATCCTCGGCAAGCCCCCCGATCCATAAACGCTCAATGCCCCGGCGGCGGAGATCTGCGGCAAGCCCTGTCTGATCGAAAGCGGAGTTCTGATCCTGGTCAAAGCGCACCCCCTTGGTCACCTTGACCACCGCTTCGGGCAGAACAAGATCCGGATGGAAGCCCGCCCCGTCGCTGTCCTGGATACAGTGCGGCGGCCAGGGTCCGCCGCTTTCCTTGAAACTGAGGTGCCCCACCGGGTGCCAATCACGCGAGGCATAAACAGGCACGCCCTTGTCAACGGCCGCGGCAATCCATTGATTGAGCACCGGTACGACCGCGTCCCCGTCCGTGATGGGCAGGGCGCCGCCGGGGCAGAAGTCCATCTGCACATCGACCACGATCAGGGCATCTCCAGGCTTGATGGCATTCATCATGGGCCTTATCCTTTCATCAGTTGATTGATCCACGGGTTGATTTTTTTATGTTTTTTATTGCACGCTTCAACTTAAACCAACCAATCCCGCCTTGCGCTTCTGGCTTCCGTTTCCGGCGAGTGCTTTCCCGACCACCAGAACATCCTGGATTGCAGCACTTTTTTCTTTCGATTGCGAGCCCGATTTCTATTTCGATTTCGATTGTCCCAACAATTGTCCCAACAAAGGTCCTGAACCGAAAGCCGGATTTTCAGATGGGTTCCGACAGGGGGGCCGGCCATGCCCCAAAGGTCAATCCTGATTCGCCCTGCGCATGGGAATGACAAAAACCGGGATGGGGCTTTCAAGGATGACCTTGCGGGAGGTCCCGCCCATCATGGTTTCATGGACGATCCCATGGCCGTGGGTGCCAATCACGAGCGCATCGTATGAACCTGTCCCGGCATGGTGCAGAATGCGATCCGCAGCATTGCCCGGCTCTACCAGGACGGCGCCCAGGGAAAACCGGCATTCCGGTGTCCGGCCGGCTATTTCGGCGCAGAAATGCCCGATATGTTCCTTGATTTTTAAAATGAGATCGGACTGACTTTTTTTCCTGAGTTCATCCGTATCATTCAGTCCTAAAATCGAGACCAGAAACAATTCAGCCTTGGGCGGCAGTTTTTCGATAACATGCAGCACCGTAATACCTGCATCATATGCTTCGGCCATCCCGGCGGCATAAGCAAAGGCATGCCCGGCGTTTTCCGAGAGGTCGGTGGCGAAAAGAATATTTTGTATTTTTCGTTTGATG
>SLGU01000181.1 GCA_007136525.1 Desulfobacteraceae bacterium
CATCGTCAATCAGTATTTCATTGACATCGGCCGAAAATGAATCCCGTATGGCGCGCACGGCGATATTCCGATCCTTGTAAAGAAGTGCCGGGGCTTTTTCCTCGACGCCCATCTTCTTGATGTTCTTCCATAGCCGCATGAGGTAACGGATATCCCCGGACAGGGTGGTCTTGTTGCACCCCTCCCCCGCGGTCCTGACGATAATGCCGTAGTCCTCCGGTATTTTCAGGCTGTCCACGATTTCCTTGATCCGCTTTCGCTCCGCTTCATCGGCGACTTTCCGGGATACCCCTCTTGTCCTTCCCCCCGGCATGAGCACCGTGTACCGCCCGGGGAGCGAGATATAGGTTGTCAGCATGGAGCCTTTTTCCATGATGGGGTCATTGGAAACCTGCACCAGCAGTTCCTGCCCCCGCCGGATAATATTTTTCAGGGACTGGCCACCGGTGGGGTCATCAAGAAAATAATCCGGATGGATCTCCTGTTTCTGAAGGAAACCGTTCTTCTCTGCGCCGTAGTCAACGAAAACGGCCTGCAGGCTCGGCTCCACCCGGGAAACGACCCCCTTGTAAATGTTGCCCTGGGTGAACTCACGGGCGGTGGTTTCAATACTGAAGTCTTCAAGCCGGTTGTCAGTGACTTTTGCGATCCTGCATTCTTCAGGGTCAACCGCATTGATAAGGATTTTGCTTGCCATATTCTTTTGCCTTTGCTGGAATTCAGGGCTGAAGGTAATGATAAGTTCAAGAATTTACATTATGTTTTAAATTAATGGTAATATGAAATTGATGATGACAAGTCAAACCTTTTCTGGCATGAAGGGTTAACCTGCTATCTTGATATTTCCTGCGGACTGTGGCATGAAAAACACTCAGGCGGCAAAGGCCACATTTAAGGTGCCGCCAACATTGATGAACCGGTAAAAAGTCGAGATCAGACGACTTTGAAAAAAGTCCAAGATCAAGGCTTGCGCAATTTTTGAAGAATTGAGTCACGCCTTTGGCGTGATGAGATTCTTCGAAAATTGCGCGTAACGCAGATGTTGGGCTTTTTGCGAAGTCGTCAACATTGTCAATGAACACTAACGAAACGGCTGTTAAACATGGACCAGAAATACAACCCTGCAAAAATTGAGACCCGCTGGCAGTCCTTTTGGGAAGAAACGAAAGCATATGCCGTCGAGGCCGACCCGTCCAAAGAAAAATATTACCTTCTGGAAATGTTTCCCTATCCTTCCGGGCGCATTCATATCGGCCACGTGCGCAATTATACCATCGGCGATGTCGTTGCCCGTTACAAGCGCATGTGCGGGTATAACGTGCTGCATCCCATGGGATGGGACGCGTTCGGCATGCCCGCTGAAAATGCCGCTATCGCCAACAATACCCATCCTGCACGATGGACGTACGAAAACATCGCAACCATGCGCAGGGAGCTCAAGCAGCTGGGGTTCAGCTACGACTGGGACCGGGAGATCGCGACCTGCACCCCGGACTATTACCGGTGGGAGCAGTGGCTTTTTGTCAGGATGTTTAAAAAAGACATGATCCAGCGCAAGGAGTCCTTTGTCAACTGGTGCGACCGCTGCCAGACCGTACTGGCCAACGAACAGGTGGAAGCCGGCGACTGCTGGCGGTGCGGGGATGCGGTAAGGCAGAAAAAACTGTGGCAGTGGTTTTTCAAAATCACGGATTATGCCGATGACCTGCTTGAATACTGCGACCGACTGTCGGGTTGGCCGGAAAAGGTCACCACCATGCAGAAAAACTGGATCGGCAAGAGCACGGGGGCGGAAATCGATTTCCCCGTTGCCGGTACCGACACGGTCATACGGGTCTTTACGACGCGGCCCGACACCATCTTCGGCGCAACCTTCATGTGCCTGGCCCCGGAACACCCCCTGGTGGAGCAGTTGTCGCAAGGAACAGCGCAGCAGGGCGCTGTTGCAGAATTTGTTGCGCGCATGTCACGGGAAAGCCATGCCGAGCGCATCCTGGACAGCCATGAAAAAGAGGGGGTTTTTATCGGCGCATGGTGCGTCAACCCGGTCCACGGACGCCGAATACCCATATACATCGCCAATTTCGCCCTCATGGAATACGGCACCGGTGCGGTCATGTCGGTCCCGGCACATGATCAGCGGGATTTCGAATTTGCAAAGAAATACGGGCTCGATATTATCGTGGTGATCAAGCCGGAAGATGCGGCGGAAACCGGGATTGCAAAAACCGAAGCATATGCCGGCGACGGTGTAATGGTCAATTCCGGCGATTTCAACGGGATGGACAATGTTTCCGGAAAAGCGGCCATTATCGATTATTTTGAAAAAAACGGCATGGGAAGCCGTTCCATCAATTACCGGATAAGGGACTGGGGCATATCCCGGCAGCGCTACTGGGGTGCGCCCATTCCCATCATTCACTGTGAAAAATGCGGCACGGTGGCGGTTCCCGAAGAAGACCTGCCGGTCGTTCTCCCGGAAGATGCCGATCTGCTGGAAGGCGGCCAATCCCCCTTAGGCACGCTCGACGCATTCGTCAAGGCACCATGCCCGTCATGCGGCGCACCGGGCCGGCGGGAAACCGATACCATGGACACTTTCGTGGAATCTTCGTGGTATTTCGAGCGCTACTGCAGCCCGAAGTGTGACACGGGCATTTTCGACACAGATGCCGTGAAATACTGGATGCCGGTCGATCAGTACATCGGCGGCGTGGAGCATGCGGTGATGCACCTGCTTTACTCGCGCTATTTCACGCGCGTCCTCCACGATATGGGGCTCGTGGACTTCAAGGAGCCGTTCACCCGCCTGCTCACCCAGGGCATGGTGTGCAAGGAAACGGTTCGATGCCGGACCCACGGTTATTTATACCCGGAAGAGACCCGGTACGTTGAGGAAACGCCCCACTGTGAAAAATGTGGTGAGCCCGCGGAGATCGGCAGGGTCGAAAAGATGAGCAAATCCAAAAAGAATGTCATCGACCCCAATGCGCTCGTTGAAACCTACGGCGCGGACACGGTCCGGCTTTTCTGCCTGTTTGCCGCACCCCCGGAACGCGACCTGGAATGGAGCGAACAGGGCGTGGAGGGCTCGTTCCGGTTTCTGAACCGGATATGGCGACTCTGCGCCCGTTGGGCTGAACGTCTGGAGAATCAGCAACCATATACAGGGCATCCGGCCGGCCTTCCGGAGCATGCCCGGGAGGTTTACATCAAGGCCCACCAGACCATCAAGAAGGTTACAGATGATATCGAACAGCGCTTCCACTTCAACACGGCGATCAGCGCTGTCATGGAACTCACCAACCAGTTGAACGTGATTGAACCGGAGACGGCCGACCCGGAAATGGACGGCGTCATGCGCTTCGCACTCGATGCCACAGCCGTTCTTCTATCCCCCATCGTCCCTCATATTACAGAGGAAATATGGGACGCCATGGGTAATGCGTCTGGTTCGCTCAGCAACCATGACTGGCCCGGCTTCCGGGAGGACTGTCTTGTTTCGGACACCCGCCTGATTGTTGTCCAGGTTAACGGGAAACTGCGGGGCCGCTTTGAAATAGCCGCTGATGTGGATGAAGAGACCATCAAGGCGCGGGCGCTCAAGGACCCCAACGTCACCCGGTTCATCGAGGGAAAGAATATCAGGAAGGTTATCCTGGCAAAAAACAAGCTGGTAAACATTGTACTGTAGCCCCCAGGGATGGAATTCAATTCCGTCTTTCGGGTCGACAGGAAAATACGCCCTGGAACAACACCATTGATCGATATGAAAGCAGCTTATCCCGTCAGCCCCGCTTACGCTTTAATTGCATTGGGGCTCCTGATGCTCCTTGCCTTCAACGGCTGCGGCTACCGGTTTTCCGGAGCAGGACAGATGCCGGGGAACATTCAACGCATTGCCATCGACATCTTTGAAAACCGATCCGGCGAAACCGGTATCGAAAGCATCATCACCAATGACGTCATAAACGAATTCAACAGAAATCCGGGCATCTCGGTTACGGGAAGGGATGAGGCCGAAGCGGTGCTCACAGGCGTGATACGCACAGCCAGGATACGATCCATATCTCACCGCTCGGCATTTACCACCGCTGAACGGGAGATTACCATCGTGGTCGACGTTACCCTGAGCACCCCCGGCGGGAAAGTATTATGGTCCGCCAGGGGGATTGATGCATCATCGGATTACCCGGTCTCCGATGAAAAGATACGGACGGAGCAGAACAAAAAAACCGCTGTGGCCGACCTTTCAGGAAAGCTGGCCCAGCGGATATATATCAGAATGACGGACCGGTTTTAGCCACGTCGATTCAGTCCTTACGGGCGTTCAACCGGTTTTCAAGCCCTGATTGAAAGGCTATTGTTCGGCCGTCCGGTTAACCTTTGAGGCGAGACGGGAAATCTTTCTTGCGGCTGTCCGTTTATGGAGGACGCCCTTCTTGGCCGCTTTGTCGATCAGGGACTGGGCTTCCGTAAGTTGGCCTGCCGGACTTTCCCCGGTTTGAAGGGTGGCATTGACCCTTTTAA
>SLGU01000162.1 GCA_007136525.1 Desulfobacteraceae bacterium
AACCATACCCGGAACATGGCGTATGCGGCGATCAGCAGGACCAGGAACGCGGGGAGCAGCCAAAGGATAAATTGCCCGTTGCTGCAGCGTTTTACACCCTCGGGGAATGCTGAAGTCGTCATGATGATTTAGCTCCTTGCTGTCTGTTTGTCTTTGTCAATCGATTGAGCGTATTCTGAGAATTCGGATTTACGATTCGTTTCAGGCCGATTTGCCGGCAAAAGCCGCCGGTTCTTCATTTTCCAGGTAGTTGTCACCCGCCCGGTGCACCCACTCTCGGGTGGACAGGTAATAAACGCTGGGGTTCGTTCCCAGTCGTTCGAGCAGGCGGAACGCATACCGGCTCTTTTTAAGGGTGTAGACCGCGTGATCGGGGTTGTCCATGTCTCCGAAAGTGATGGCACCCGACGGGCAGGCCTGGGTGCAGGCAGTCTGGTAATCTTCTTCTTTTATATTTTCGGCATCCCCTTTGGCGTATGCCTGCTGTCTGGCCCGCTGGAACCGATGGTAGCAGAAGGTGCATTTTTCTATGACACCCCGCATCCTCGGGCCGACATCGGGGCTCAGGTACCGTTCCATGTCGGCCGGCCAGACAGGATCCCACCAGTTGAACTTGCGGGCATGGTAGGGGCATGCCGCCATGCAGTACCGGCAACCGAAACAGCGGGTGGGTATCTGGCTGACGATTCCGGTCGGCGTGTCAAAGTCCGTTGCAACGGCAGGGCACACGGAAACGCAGGGCGGATGACCGAAGTCTTTGCCGTCGCACTGCATGCAGGGCTGCGGCAGATAGCAGACCTCTGTGTCGGGAAACGGCTTGCCGTTGGTAATTTTGTATACCTGTATCCAGTTGATGGAAAGCAGCTTGATGCTTTCCTCGTCCCGGAAGGAAACGTTGTTTTCCGAATAGCAGGAAACCATGCAGGAGGCGCATCCGGTACATTTGTCCAGGTCGATGACCATCCCGAAGTGTCTGGCTTTGGTATGAGAAGGTAATTTTTCCATCAGAAACCTCTTTGCGCTGTTGATATCATAAACGGTTTAAACCGTGGTAATCCCCGATTCATCAGGCCTTCTGCAGCGATGCACGGACTCCCCAGGCCGTGTTCAGGCCGTAAGCGGGATCGGCAGAAGGCTTCAGCAGTGCATTGACGTTAACCCCCTTGCCCGCGATGAATTTGCTGTAGGCCGTATGGCCGAGGCCTGCCGGCATGGCGATAATGCCCGGCATGACGCCGTGAAAAAGGTCCACCCGAACCCGTGCATCGCCTGCAGGCGTTCTGACAACGGCTGTGTCCCCCTGAGAGAGGTTAAGTCCGCGCGCGGTATCCGGGTTTATCTGGATGAAGATCATTTCCTCTTTCAGCACGTTGGCATCAAGTGTCTTGGTCATGAACGGGGGGTTGGCAACAGCGCCCGCGGCAATTCTGGGTGACTTGTACGCAATGAGTACAAGCGCGCCATTTGCCTTGTCGCCCGGGATGTCCTGTTCCCTGTAAGCGGGCAGCCGGCTTTTGTCGTCGGTGCTGGCGGAATGGCGCCGGGTTGGATAAAATTCGAATTTTCCGCCTTCCGTTGCAAAGGCCCGGTCCCATGGCAGCAGTTTTTCCGCGTGGATGACGTATCCGTTGCGCGACAGGTTCCGGTAATGGTCTTTGAACGCCTGTTGCAGGAAGGTTTCATAATCCTTCCACGGGAACGACTCGCCGATGGTACCGCCAAGAGCTTTAGCGATCTCGATAATGACATCCCCGGTATTGCGGGTGTCGTATTGGGGTTTGACCACCGGGGCGGAAAGGCTGGTCACCGCTTTTCCGACGCCGTCAGGGGCGGGCACATCCCGGTATCCCTCCAGAAAATGATGATCCGGCAGGATGATGTCCGCAAATTGCGCCGTTTCGTCCATAAAGCTCGAAAAGCTGACGATAAACGGTATTCTGGCAAAGGCGGCCCTGGCGGTGTTGTTGTCCTCTGTCGTATAGAAGGGGTTTGCCCCCGTTACCATCAGGGCCTGGACCGGCAGGTTGTTCTGGTTTGCGCCCATGAGGACTTCCGGGAGCAGGTCGAGCAGGTAACGGCTTTGCGGGTAACGGTCGGTACCGGCCATATCCGCCCGGGGTTTAGCGGTCCCCGCTGATGCGATACGGTCTTGACTCACTTCGGGAATCGCATATTCCGGATCGGCGAAAACGATCATACCGCCGGGTTGATTGATGTTGCCGACCAGTGCGTTCAGGGCGTGGACAGCCAGTGTTTTGTCAATATCCGCTGTGGGCCTGGATTCATTGTAACCGCAGACGGCCACGGGTTTTTCGGCCCGGGCGAAGTCCCTTGCCAGCGATTCGATCAGGCTTGCGTCAAGCCCCGTGATTGCCGCGACTTTTTGCGGTGTGTATTCATTGACAAGGCGCTTGAATCCCATGTGGATATTGCCGCCCTCGTCGGTCCAGTCCTCGAAGCCGAAAGCGTAGCCGTTGATGAAATCGGTATTGTAAAGGCCGTTTTTAACGATCACGTGGGCGATCCCGAGGGCCAGCGCCCCTTCGGTACCGGGCTTGGCCGGAAGCCATTTTTTTGCCCTGGCCGCCGTGTTTGAAAGCCGCGGTTCAACCTGGATCAGCGTGTGGGCTTTGTCGAACCGGTTGTAAGCGCTGAACTGGTAGCCGGGTGCGCCGGAGCCGTCCAGAAGCCCGGATCCGAAGCTCAGGATGAAAGTGGCGTTTTCAAGGTCGAATCCGATGTTCTTGTCCGTGTGACCCTGGGCGAGGAATGCGGCGGTTTCATGGGCATCCCTGCCGGAAGGTGTCCGGATGAAGTTGGGGGAGCCGTATGCGTCGAGAAAACGCTTGAACAGCACAGGAACCGTCCCTTTGTCCGACCCGGATATGCATGCCAGAGTGTGGGAACCGCCGTTTTTCCGAAGCGCGTCCAGTTTTCCGGAAACCTCGGCAATGGCCTCGTCCCAGGATATGGCCTCAAACTGGCCGGACCCGCGTTCACCGGTGCGTTTCATGGGTGTTTTGACCCGTGACGGGCCATACAGATACTGGAGTGACGCATATCCAAGCGGGCACAGGCTGCCCTTGTTGATGGGATGATCCGTGCGCCCTTCAACCTTGATGGCACGATCCCGGATCGTCCGGACCTTGATGCCGCAGCCGCCGGCACAGAGCGTGCAGACCGTGTTTTTCCAGGTGACCGGCCCGGTTTCAGGAACCGGTGTCCAGGGCCAGTTCTGTGTCCAGATGGCAATATCGTCGGTTATTTTCCAGGGCACGGGTGTCAGGAGATGACCGACTGCCAGACCCCCTGCAAGTGATAAAAAACATCTGCGATCGATTTTCATGGATTTACCCCTTTTTATATATCAAAGCACAAAGTGTCATTTGCAGAATCCGTGTATTCTCTATTTGTGGCACTGGAAGCAGCTGCCCTTGCTGTCCGTCTGCTCCACGTGGCAGTTCACGCAATCCATCATTTTCATGCGCGGGGCATACTTCGGCTCGCCAAGTCGCGACATTTCCCAACCCCATATATCGCGGCTGTAGCCGGTAAGGCGGTTTTCCTGATAGGGACGGAGGCTTTCGGACCCGCCGATGTCCCCGTGGCAGGTGGCACAGTCCATTTCTGCGCCTTTCACGTGGGGGGCATGGGAAAAATAGACACAGTCGGGCTGCTTTGCGAAGATATTCCAGGGGACTTCCTTGTCCTGAAGCACATATTCTTCCACGAATTTTTCTTCATTCGGGTCGGTACCCATTACGAACTGGTGGCAGTCCCTGCACTCGTTCAGCGTGGGTGCGCCGGAAAAACTGCCGTCCTCACGGAAATAATGGCAGCTGTTGCAGCCGTCGTAAACCAGGTTCATGTGCAGGGCGTGGTTGAAGTCAACGGGGTGGGGCACCTCCTTGTACAGCAGTTTGGGAAACCCGACCCAGCCGCCGATAAGACTGAAACCGAAACCAATGACAAAAAATGCAAGAATCACCCAGCCGGTAGCGCCTTTTTTGGAGGAAGGCGCATTTGACGGGGTATTGCTGGTGTTGTCCGTTTGTGTGCTCATGGGTACTCCGTCACAATCTGTTGGTGTTTATCGTTTCAATGGGTAATGGGTATATATTTATACGCTGTTTAAATGCAAAAGGCCAAAGAGCGGTAAAACGCAGCAAAAAGCAGTCTGGATTGTAAATAGTTACAATTTTTGATCTTTTTGCGAAAACTATTCCAAGCGTAGTAAAAAAAAATTGATATCTGCTTTGGGAAAAATTGTCAATAGAAATATGGCACGGAAAACTTGGGGAAGAAGATGAAAACACGAAGAGGGGTTGGGTTTTATTGCGAAAAACAGCGGCCGGCGCTAAATCGCAAATGCCCGTTGCCGGGCGTGAAGGACGCTGAAATACACATGGGGCCGCATCTTTTCATCGCGCCGGAAAATTGACGACCTCGCAAAAAGTCCAATATCTGCGTTACGCGCAATTTCCGAAGAATCTCAC
>SLGU01000036.1 GCA_007136525.1 Desulfobacteraceae bacterium
CAATGGCGGCCGCCCTTTCCTTCTCAAACGTCATCTCATACTGGGGGAGGATCTTCCGGGTCAGCCACTTGGTGGCCTCATACAGTTTTCCCATGGCTTTGGCGGCGTTTTCCGGAAACGAATAGACCGGGACATGGTTCTCATGGAGATGCTTCACACCCGCTGAAACGTCCACCACGCCCATGAAACAGCAGACAATGGGTTTGGTTGTTTCCCGGTAAATGGATACGATGGCCTCTGCCGTGCCGATGGCGTCGGTCATGGACTGGGGGGTCAGAATCATGAGCACGCAGTCTACCCCTTCATCCTTGCTCACCGCTTCCAGCGCGTATCGATACCGGTCGCTGGAAGCATCGCCGATAACATCCACGGGATTGTTGAAATTGGCCGTGGGCGGAAGATACTGGCGAAGGATCTCGTCCGTATTTTTACTGAAACGCGCGAGCTTCAATCCGGACATTTCGCTCATGTCCGTTGCGATGATACCCGGGCCGCCGGCATTGGTGATGATGGCCACACGGTTGCCTTCCGGTATGCGGCCGGCCACAAAGGCAATGGCGTAGTCGAACAGGGCGTCGACCGTATCAACCCGAATGATGCCTGATGCGTCGAATATGGCATTGTAAACAGCCTCGGTTCCGGCAATCGATCCCGTGTGCGAGGCAGCCGCACTGGCACCGGCGACCGTCTTTCCGGACTTGATCACCAGGATGGGCGTGGGCCGGTGCCCCGATACGATATGCTTGACTTCGCCGATGAGCCCCGGGCGCATGCGCAGCGCCTCCATGTAAATCATGATGACATGGGTATCCGGGTCCTTGTGATAGTACCGCAGAAGGTCAAGCTCATCGACATCCGCCTTGTTCCCGATGGAAACGAACTTTGAAAAGCCGAAACCCCTCGATTGCGCAAAATCAAGGACGGATGTGCAAAGGGCGCCGCTCTGGGATATAAACGAAATGTTTCCGTATTCGGGCATATGCGTTGAAAAACTGGCATTCAGCCGCACATCGGCGCAGGGATTGATCACCCCGAGGCAGTTGGGGCCCACGAGGCGAATATCGGCCTTCCGGCATATGTCTGCGATCGCCTCTTCAATGGCAGCGCCTTCTCCGCCCACCTCCTTGAATCCGGCAGATACGATGACCAGTCCCTTTACGTTCTTCCGGACGCAATCCTTGACCGCCTCGAGTGCGGCCTTGGGCGGCAGGATGATCATCCCCAAATCGATTTCATCGTCTATATCAAGCACGCTCTTGTAGCATGGCACGCACAGGATGGACCGGGCGACCGGATTTACCGGGTAAAGAGTGCCCTGGAATTCTCCCCGAAGCAGGTTGGCGAAAATGTCGTGGCCGACCTTTCCCTTTGTGGAGGATGCGCCGAGAACGGCTACTGATCGGGGTTTAAATATAGCGTCAAGTTTATCCATGTACAGGTCCTCCTTTGTCAGTGCCGCTCCCGGGCGTATCAATACGGGACTGGACGGCCAAGATTGCCTGGTAAATATCGTTTTTGGACAAATTATAACGCTTTGCCAGGCTTGCCGCAAGCCTGGACGGAGAAAGGCGCTTCTCCGAAAGCGACTGGAGGATCTCTTCTTCGAGCCGGTTTTCGTCCACATCGGCCTTGTCGGACGTCCCCGTAACCAGCAGGGTCACCTCCCCCTTTATCGACACCCGGTCTTCTACCAGACCGATGATTTCGGAAACGGGCCCCCTTAGAAACTCCTCGTGAATCTTGGTCAACTCGCGCGCCACAACCACGTACCGATCACCCATGTGATGCGATATCTCGGCAAGCATCGCGCGCAGGCGCCGTGGGGACTCGTAAAAAACAAGGGTTTCTTTTCTATGGGACAACGATTGGAGAAAAACGTCCCGGGCACCTTTTTTTTTCGGGGCAAAACCGACAAAACAGAACATGTCCGAAGGCATTCCCGAAGCGGAAAGCGCCGCAATCGCAGCAGATGCCCCCGGTATGGGAATAACCCGGATGCCGGCGGCGACAACCTCCTTGACGATGCGGTATCCGGGGTCGGATATGGAAGGCGTCCCGGCATTGGACACCAGTGCTGCGCTTTGGCCTGATGCCAGCTTTGCGGCAAGGCGTTCGGCGCACTGGGCCTCGTTATATTCATGGCATGCAATGAGCTTGGCGCGGATATTGTAAAAGGACAACAGTTTTGCGGTGTGGCGGGTATCTTCTGCGGCAACGAGATCGACGCTGTTGAGGATATCGACAGCCCGGAAGGTCATATCCCTCAGGTTGCCGATGGGGGTGGCCACCACGTAAAGAACGCCTTTTTCGGCAATGCTACCGGATTCATCCATAAGCAAGGTAAAACGCGTTTTTGATGATTTCGATGCGGTCTTCGCATCCGGCTGCCCCGGAATCAAGCGCGATCACGTCAAAGCGGGCCTTTTGATGGGTTCCCCCTTTGGATTTCAAATAGCCGAGGGCAACCATGGAAATCCTGCGCTGCTTGTCTTTGGGCACGGCGGCCCTGGCACTGCCGAATCTGCCCGTACGTCGGGATTTTACCTCGACAAACACGATTGTTTCGCCATCGACGGCGATCAGGTCGATCTCGCCGAAGCGGTTCTTGTAGTTGGTCTCGATGATCCGGTATCCCATCTCCACAAGAAAATCCGCAGCCCGGTTTTCACCGTATCTGCCGTATTGCTGCCGCTCATGGGGCATTGATGAAAAACCTCGGGAAAGATCACGGTTATGGCGCAAAGAGTGTCTGCTGCCGGAAGCCATCGCCACCCCCCTTCCTGAAAGTACGGCGGTGGATCGGGCAGCATCCATGCATGGCAATGGCTTCAAGGTGAGCCCTGGTGGCATATCCCTTGTGCCCGGGGAAACCGAATTCCGGGTAATCAACGTGATAGGCGGCCATGATGCGGTCCCGGGTCACCTTGGCAACGATGGATGCCGCGGCAATGGAAACGGATTTCAAGTCTCCGCCCACGATGGGTTTCTGTTTGAGCCGAAACGGCCGTTTCATGAATATGGCCGGAGAAATGGCATGGTTGCCATCCACAAGCAGCAGATCCGGCAGCGGGTCCAGGTTTTCAACGGCAATGGCCATAGCGGTCAGGGAAGCCTGCAAAATGTTGATCCGGTCGATTTCGACCGGATCAACAATACCAATGCCGATGCTGAGGGCTGCACCGTATATTTCATCGTAGAGGCTGTTTCTACGGGACGGGGTCAGCCGTTTTGAGTCGGTTACGCCGCAGACGGAGAAATCCGCCGGAAGGATGACGGCCGCGGAAACAACGGGCCCCGCAAGGGGTCCGCGTCCGACTTCATCAACGCCGGCCACCCTTTCATACCCTTCTTTGAAAGCCTTTTCTTCATGCAGCCAGGTGGCTTGGGGCATCGGGGCGTCCTGATCCCTACCGTCCATACGCACACCCCCCGTCTGATTATCCGGCTGTACAGGGATTATTTCCTGCGCAGCTTCATGCGGGCGGCCTTTTCCTTCAATCCCCGCAGGTAGTAGATCTTGGAACGACGGACCCTTCCCTTTTCAACGACTTCGATCCGGTCGATCGCCGGCGAATGGGTCGGAAAAATCCGCTCCACGCCGATGCCGTAGGAAACCTTGCGCACCGTAAACGATGCGCCCGTCGTGCCGTTTTTCTTGCCAATCACTGTGCCCTGAAACACCTGAACCCGTTCTTTTTCACCTTCGCGGATCCGGACATGAACCTTTACCCGGTCCCCGGGTGCAAAATCTTCCAGGTCCATCCGAAGATGCTCTTTTTCAATCTGCTTGATAGCGTCCATGGTATATATCCTCTCAACTGTTTTTTCGGCCCCCGCCCGACCCGTGGCAAGGCTGGATCCGCTTTCTTTCTATTTTCTTAAAAACACAACCCGGAAACCTTCTTCAAACAGCCCGGTCGCCAAGGATCCTGTCGAGCATGATCGCTGCGGCTGAACGGACCGACAGATGATTGTATCCGGCATTTCCGTTAATGGGCGCCAATATGTAGTCGGCGCCGGTTATGAAGTCCTCTGTCAGGCCCCAGGCGGTACCCAGGGCAAGCATATAAACAGTGTTCTGTTTTTCCCGGGTCTCCAGAATCGCCCTGAACCTGGAGAATTCGATGCATCGTTTATTTTCCGACGCACTGGTGGCAACGGTTTTCACCTTGGCCCCATAGTGCTTTTCAGCATCTGCAACCGCATCGTTGACGCCGGCTGTAATCCTCACCAGGTCAAGGGCCCGGCACCGATCAGGGTTATACGCCGCACCTGCGCCCTTTTTCCAGTGAGCCACGATTTTTCCGGCCAGCGCCTGCTGGTCCGTCAGCGGCGTTGCCACGTAAACCCGTTCAACACCATATGTTTTCGCAGCCCGGGCAATATCATGGAGATCCAGGTTGGTTATCGCCGATGCGATGGTTTCGCCTTTTCTCCCCTTGACAGGGTAATGCACCAGGGCGATACAGAGAATACCCA
>SLGU01000223.1 GCA_007136525.1 Desulfobacteraceae bacterium
GCAGCGCGCCGCCAGGCCCGGATTGACCAGGGCAGGGAAGTGGTCGTGGGCGTCAACAAATACCAGGTCGAGGACGAAGTGCCCATCGATGTCCGTGAAATATCCGAAGCCGTGCGCGACAGCCAGATCGCAGCCTTAAACGACATCCGACAGAAGCGCGATGAAGCCGAAGTGAAACGTGCGCTTGAAGCGATCACCAATTGCGCCGCATCAAACGGAAATCTACTGGAGGCAGCCATTCCCGCTGTTCGCGCCCGGGCAACATTGGGCGAGATCTCCGATGCCATGGAAACGGTTTTCGGACGTTTTACCGCGACGACCCAGTGCATTTCAGGGGTGTATGCCGGCGAGTTCCAGGATGACGAGATCATTTCCTCCCTGCGGAAGCGCTGCGAACAGTTTATGGAAAAGACCGGCCGGCGGCCCCGTATTCTGTTGACCAAGATGGGCCAGGACGGCCATGACCGGGGGGTGAAGATCGTGGCCACGGCCTATGCCGACCTGGGGTTTGACGTGGATTTGAGCCCCATGTTCCAGACGCCTGAAGAGGCCGCCCGAATGGCCATTGAAAATGATGTGCATGTGCTGGGTGTTTCAAGCCTGGCCGGAGCCCACAAAATCCTTGTGCCGAAGCTGATCGATGCCCTGAATAAGGAAGGCGGCGATGAGATCGTGGTGGTGGTCGGCGGCATCATTCCTCCCGTGGATTATGATTTTCTGTTCAATGCCGGCGTATCCAAGGTCTTCGGACCCGGATCGATGGTGACGGACTCTGCCAACCAGGTGCTGAATATACTTGAAAAAAATGCCTGAAAAGGATGCCAGTTACTACATCGAAGGCGTACTGGCCGGTGACCGGAAGGCGCTGTCCAAAACCATCACCCTGATCGAAAGCGCGCTTTCCAGGGATAAACGCATTACCGACGAAATCCTCGGAAGCCTGCTGTCCCATGCCGGAAACGCTATACGGTTAGGGGTTTCAGGAGTGCCTGGCGTCGGTAAAAGTACGTTTATCGAACGCCTGGGCATGGTGCTTCTTGAAAAAGGCTACCGGATTGCCATCCTGGCGGTGGACCCCAGCAGCGCAAAGAGCGGGGGAAGCATCCTGGGTGATAAAACCCGCATGGAAAAGTTGGCCGCCGATTCCCGTGCCTATATACGCCCGTCGCCTGCGGGAAAGACATTGGGCGGTGTGGCCCGCAAAACCCGGGAAACGATCATTGCATGTGAAGCCGCCGGTTTTGACGTGATCATGGTGGAAACGGTCGGTGTCGGTCAGTCTGAATATTCCGTGGCGTCGATGGTCGATTTCTTCCTGGTTTTGATGCTTGCCGGCGGCGGTGACGAACTTCAGGGAATCAAGCGGGGCATCCTTGAAATTGCCGACGCCATCGCCGTCAACAAGGCGGACGGCGACAATGTCAGGCGCGCGGAGCAGGCAAAGCAGGTCTACGAAAACGCGCTGCACCTCATGGCAGCCTCTGATGCCGTTTGGCACCCCAAGGTGCTGACCTGCAGCGCATTGACCATGGCGGGGATGGATGAGATATGGGATGCGGTGCTTGCCCACAACCGTCAAATGAAAAAACACGGCCTTTTTGAAAAAAAGCGGAAGCAGCAGGCAAAAGACTGGTTTTTATATCTGCTTGACGACGGTTTAAAAGAATGGTTTTATCAATTGCCGAAAGTGAAGAAAATGCTCCCTGATATCCAGAAACAGGTCGAAACCGACCATGCCACGGCGATGGCAGGGGCACGGAAACTGCTGGCCCTGCTTGAAACAACAGATCTTCCAAAACGCCGGCGCAATTGATGCATGTGCATTGCGGATGAACAAGACAACCGAAGTAAGGACGATGCAAGGAAAGGAATAGATTCATGAGCAAGGCTTCGGATAAAATTAAGGAAATGCAGGAGTTAAAGGCAATAATCCGGAAAATGGGCGGCGAAAAGGCGGTCGCCAAACAGAAGAAGGACGGAAAGCTCACCGCCAGGGAACGGATCGACCTGTTTTTCGATCCCGGTACGTTCCGGGAACTCGACATTTTTGTCAGGCACCGGTGCGTTAATTTTGGAATGGACAAAGTGGATATCCCGTCTGACGGTGTGGTCACGGGGCACGGCCTGGTCAACGGCCGGCCGGTGTTCGCATTCGCGCAGGATTTCACGGCCCGGGCAGGGACCCTGGGCGAAATGCACGCCAAGAAAATATGCAAGGTCATGGACCTGGCGCTGAAAGCCGGCGTGCCGGTTGTCGGGTTCAACGATTCGGGCGGTGCGCGCATACAGGAAGGGGTGGACGCTCTTTTCGGCTATGGGGAAATCTTCTATCGCAACTCCATCTGTTCAGGCGTCATTCCTCAGATTTCCGCCATTATGGGGCCGACCGCAGGGGGTGCGGTTTACTCCCCGGCCATGACCGACTGGGTGTTCATGGTAAAAAAGACCAGTCACATGTTTATTACAGGGCCACAGGTGATCAAGTCGGTCACCGGCGAGGAAATCACATTCGAGGACCTGGGCGGGGCCATGACCCATAACGAAAAAAGCGGGGTCGCGCATTTTGCATGCGAATCGGACGCGGACGCCATCGAGCGGATACGGACGCTTCTGTCCTTTCTCCCCCCCAACAACATTGAAGACCCGCCCGTGGTGGAGACGGGTGACGACCCCGGGCGCATGGATGCCGCCCTCGATACCCTGGTTCCGGTGGACGTTAACCAATCCTATGACATGAAGGATATTATCCGCGCCATCGTCGACAACGGCGATTTTTTCGAACCCCACGAGCATTATGCCAAAAATATCATCGTCGGTTTTGCCCGGCTGAACGGCAGAAGCATCGGCATCATCGCCAACCAGCCAAAGTTCCTGGCCGGTTGCCTCGATATCGACGCATCGGACAAGGCCACCCGCTTCATCCGCTTCTGCGACGCCTTCAACATTCCCATTTTAACCTTTGCCGACGTCCCCGGGTATCTGCCCGGCAGCGACCAGGAATGGGGCGGGATCATACGGCACGGGGCAAAGTTGCTCTGGTGCTATTCAGAAGCGACCGTTCCCAAGTTGCTCGTCATTGTCCGCAAAGATTACGGCGGGGCCTACATCGCCATGTCATCAAAGCACCTTGGCGCGGACATGGCCTTTGCCTGGCCCACTTCAGAGATCGCCGTAATGGGGGCCGAAGGTGCCGCCAACATCATTCATCGAAGAGAAATTCAGGATTCAGATGATCCGGTGGCAAAGCGAAAAGAAAAGGTCGATGAATACAAAAAGATTTTTTCCAATCCCTACATCGCGGCAAATCGGGGGTATATCGACGACATCATCGTGCCCAGCGAAACCCGCCCCAGGCTGATCGAGTCCCTGGAGGTCCTTGTGGGCAAGCGGCAGGCGCTGCCGCCCAAAAAGCATGGCAATATTCCGGCATAAACCGACACTCCGGGGGATCACCTGTATGAATATGGATAAAAAAAAGAAAGCGGCCATCGCCGCAGTAATGCAGTACCTGGAAACCGAGCGGCACCAGATGGCCACGTTGGGCGCGCCCGCTCGGGTGGTCGCCATACCCGATGCTGCCAGGATCGGCGTGGCAAGGCCTTACGGGTTTGCCGGCAGAAGCAGCATTATGCAGATCCGGACGATGATGCATTACCGGGGGCTTCGGGGCTGAGCGCCCGTTTGAAGGTATGGGGTTACGGCATATGCGCATGATTTTTGACAACCGGACATGTATTGAACATATATATTCACGATTACCTGTGTGAGGGGAGTTTAAAAGATGACGGATCATTTTCAAGTCAAGATGGCAGAAATCAATTACGCGGCGGACCGTCCGAAGGCCCAAAATCCAATCAAAATAATGGATTTGACCTTGAGGGACGGCCATCAGTCCCTGTTTGCGACACGGGGCAGGACCGAGGACATGATCCCGGTCGCCGAGATGATGGACAACATCGGTTTCTGGGCCGTTGAGGTGTGGGGGGGCGCCACCTTCGACACCACGCACCGGTTTTTGAACGAAGACCCCTGGGAACGGCTCCGGACCATGAAGCGGTATTTCAAAAATACGCCGTTGTCCATGCTGCTGCGCGCCCAGAACCTCGTCGGCTACCGGAACTACCCGGATGATGTGGCCAAAGCCTTTGTTCAGCGGACCGCTGAAAATGGGATGGACATATTCCGTACGTTCGACGCCTTGAACGACTTCCGCAATTTTGAAACCGTGGTCAAGGAAATCAAGGCCGCGGGCAAGCACTTCCAGGGGTGCGTCTGCTATACCCTTACCGGACCACGCATGGGTGGGGAAATATACAACCTTGATTTTTACCTGAAAAAGGCCAAAGAGCTTGAGGACATGGGCGCGGATACCATCTGCATCAAGGACATGGCCGGACTGCTCGCCCCCTATGATGCCTTTGACCTGGTCAAGGCGCTCAAGGAAACCGTCAAGCCGCCCATCCACCTGCACAGCCA
>SLGU01000294.1 GCA_007136525.1 Desulfobacteraceae bacterium
GCCGGATTTGATGATTCTGGATGTGATGATGTCAACCGACACCGAAGGGTTCGACCTGGCCTATGAGCTCAAAAACTCCCAGGAATATGAAAATCTGCCCATCATTTTACTGACGAGTTTCTTGGAAAAGGTGCGGGAAGACGGCCCGGATCAGTTTCAGCATATCCTGGGCGAAGAATGGCCGGCCAAGTGGCTGTTCGAAAAACCCATCGATTCAGAAAGGCTGCTGAAAAAACTGGAAGGCATTCTAAAACCGGCCTGAGCAGACAACAGAATCGGCTATTAACCTTGATGGCCGAAGAAATACCATAGAAACGGGGGGAAGCTCTGGCGCATCATGCCTTTTACGTCATCACATACGAAACCCTCTCCGAATGCCAAGTCCTCCCCCCGTTTCTTTCTTGGCGAGCTCAAGGCACGAAGCCTGTGGTTCATCCGGCTGAGGTGGGGCGCCCCCCCCGCTATTCTCATTGCAGCAGGATTGGCTTTTCTGTGCGGATACCGCATTAACCCGGCAGCGGTGATTGCCGCCGCCGGGTTAATTCTGGCCGGAAACACGGCCTTGTGGGGCTGGTCCCGGGAGATGGCCCCGGATGCATGGCAGCGCCCGGAAAGGCTGCAATATTTCATTTACTGGCAGCTGTGCCTCGATTTCGGGGTGATTCTTCTGCTGATCCACTTTACAGGGGGCATTCACAGCCGCCTGCTCTACCTGAGCCTGATTCCCATCCTTTTCGCCGCCAGCATCCTGCCACGGCGGTCCGCATGGGCCGTCGCATCCACTGTTGTGGCGGGCGTCGCCCTGATCACAATCGGGGCGCACCGGGAATGGATCGCCTGGCACCCGGTCACCGCTGGTCCGGGTCCGGGTATTTCAACCACTTTTGCCGACATGGCCTTGAACCTGTTTTTTTTTGCAGCCACTGTATCCATCACGGCTTTTCTGTCCATCACCGTCATGCGCGTGTTTTTCAGGCGGGTGCAGCAGCTGGCCACCAAGTCGGATTCGCTGGCGGCGTACAACCAGCGCTTTAACACCCTGTTTTCCATGGTCAAGGCCATCGGCGCCATCCGTCAACTGGACCGGGTCCTGGAAACCGCCACCCATGAAGTGGCTATGGTCATGGATGTCAAGGCCATTTCCGTCAAGCTGCTGAGCGAAGACGGCAAACACCTGGCGTACCGGGGCAGCTACGGCCTGCCGCCGGAATTTGTCAAAAAGCGCCTCATTGCTGTGGCCGAAAGCCCCTTGAACCAGCGCATAATTAAAGGGGAGCCATTTGTTACCGGCGACCTGGGCCGGCACGAAATGTTTCAATTCGGAGAGGACCTGGCCTTTGCCCGGATCCGTTCCGTTCTATTTGTGCCCATCGCGGTTGAAGACCGGGTTATGGGCGTTCTCGGAGCCTATTGCATCCTGGCCGACCGTTTTACCGAAACAGATATCGAATTTTTCCGACTGACTGCCGGCCTTGTGGGCATCGGCATCGACAACTCGCGGGCATATGAAGCCATTGAAACATTCACCGCTGAACGTTCCCGGTTCATGCTCCGAGTGGCCCACAACCTGAGGGCACCCCTGGCTGCCGTACTCAGCATGCTTGAATTGCTGCGCGAGCAGCATTTGGGCGCGCTCAATGAAAATCAGGCGGAGTATCTGCGGCGCGTGGACCGTAGGACCCGCACGATGCTGGACATGATCAACGAACTGCTGACGCTTTCCACCAGCCGGACCGTTCAGGAAAGGCCTGAAAAGAAAGCCCTTGGGGCATCGTGGCTGGCGGGTCGCCTGGAGCGGACCTTTCATGATGAAGCCGCTGAACGGGGCGTCGCCCTTGCCATAACCGTGGCCGATGACACTCCCGTCATCATGGGAGACGCCGGGCAGATCGAACAGATGCTGGAAAACCTCGTATCCAATGCCATCAAGTACACCCCGGCAGGCGGAAGGGTCAACGTTGCTTTCAGCGCTTCCGGAACAAGCATGGTCACCATCACGGTGACAGATTCGGGAATCGGGATTCCCGAGGCCGAGATGCCCCGTCTTTTTTCAGAATTCTTCCGGGCGGCCAACGCCAGGGAAAAAGAAGACCTGGGCACCGGCCTGGGACTGGCCATTGTAAAAGACATCGTCGACACACACCATGGCCAGATCACCGTGGACAGCAGGGAGGGCCAGGGAACGACCTTCGCGGTCAGCCTGCCGGCCGGCGAGGATCCTAAAAAATGAAAACCCGCCCTCTGCATATCATCGCGATGCTTGCCATCTCTATTGCCGCGTCCGGAGAGGGGTTTCCTTCAACGGCGGAAACCGACGCGAACCCGTATATCCTGGAAACCGTTGTGGTTACCGCCCGGGGCCGGGAAAGCATGGCCTCCGCAACGCCCGGCGGAATCGGTACGGTCGGCTCAAGAAAAATCCTTTCCCGGCACCCGGTCGGCCTGGCCAATATGGCAGCCCATATTCCGGGTGTCAGCATGGCAAACGATGCCGTGTGGGGGGCTGATGTCAATATACGCGGACTGAGCCGCAACCGCCTGATCATCCTCATCGACGGGTGCCGGGTCAATACCGCGACGGATATCAATGCCCAGTTCGGCTTGATCGACCCCATGGAAGTGGAACGTGTCGAGGTGCTCAAGGGTCCGCTCAGTGCCCTTTACGGCTCCGGTGCCATCGGGGGGGTCGTCAACATTATCACGAGGAAGCCCGAATTCAACGAGACCCCCCATTGGCAGGGCGCGGTTTCATCATCTTTTGCAAACAACCCGGCCGGCTTCGGCCTTTACGGCAATATCGCCCACACGGACATAGATCAATGGGTCTACGCCTCCGCCGCACGCCGGAAGCGCAACAGCTATCGCGATGGTGACGGCGACCGGGTTCCCAACAGCCAGTTCGACGATTTCCAGGGGAAAATCCAGCTGTCGAGACGCTGGAATGACAACAACCAGAGCGTCTTTCAGGTGCAGCGCTACGCGGCAGGCGAGGTGGGCATTCCCGGCTCGGGCATTGCCAACCTGCCCACCCACAGTGATGTCACCTACCCGGACATCAGCCGCACCCTTTTTCAGGCGCGCCATGACATCGACGTGGGACGCAGATACCCTGTTTCATCCCGGATAAACGCCTATTTTCACAGAATCGACCGGAATGTCCGGATCGACAATTTCACCGCCGGCCCCCTTGATGCCGTCAGGCCGGCCGCCCGCCACGACACACTCGGAGCCGCCTGGCTGAACCGTGCGGAAGCGGGCGACCATCAACTGTTGATCGGCATGGATATCTGGCGGTGGGCCTATGAAGGCACCCGCACCCGGCGGTTTACCGATGGCCGCACTCTGGTGGATCAACCGCTGGCCGACTCATGGCAGCTTTCAACGGGTATTTTTGCCGAAGATGACTGGCAGATCAGCGACCGTTGGACGGCCAATGCCGGCCTGCGATTGGACCGTATCACCGCTGAAAGCAAAGACCTTTACAGGTCTGTCGATCCGCCAGGCCCCCTGATCAGCCCCGGCGAGCGGCAAAGCGATAACAGCTGGAACGCCCACGCCGGACTGACATGGTTTTTTACCCCGGAATGGACAATGACCGCCATTGCCGCCTCCAGCTACCGCTCTCCGGACCTGCTGGACCGTTTCAAATACATCTATTTCGGCGAAGGCAATGAATTGTACGGCAACCCGGACCTGGACCCGGAGCGCTCCGTGTTTCTTGAAGCCGGCCTGCATCACCAGCGTAACCGCTTTAACGCAGGCTTCAACGCCTTTGTAAACACCCTTGAAAACCTGATTGTCGACCCAAGCCCGGCCGGCGGCATCCGCCGGATGGAAAACATCGACGAAGCCCGCATTTACGGCATGGAAGCCGATCTTCGCTGGTTCTTTGCCACAAACTGGCTGTTCTTCGGGAATCTTGCCTATGCCCGGGGAAAGGACACATTGAACAAGCGGCATCTGCCATTCATACCACCCCTCAACGGGATGGCCGGCATCCGCCGGGATGGCTTTCAGCGCTTCTGGTCGGCCGTTGAACTGGAATGGGCGACAAAACAGGACAAGGCCCCCGAAGGCGTTGACCCGCCGAATGGCTGGGTAACCGTCAACCTTGCAGCCGGATGCCGGTTCGGCTCCGGCCGGACGCGCCACGAGCTGATCACACGGGTTGACAACCTGCTGGATGACGGCTACAGGAATTATCTTTCCACATCCAGGGGTTTCATCCTCAAGGAACCCGGCATCAATGTTTCCCTGATCTGGATGTCAGCTTTTTGAGAGGGACATGGAACCCATAGACATCATCATCATTTTAACCTACCTGGCCGTAATCGTGGCCATCGGCCTGACGGTTTCCCGGCGTCCGGGAACGGACAGGGAGTTTTTTCTGGCCGGTCGGTCCATGCACTGGCTGCCCATCGGCCTGTCGATCACCCTGACGGCCTTCAGCGGCATCAACTACGCCGC
>SLGU01000107.1 GCA_007136525.1 Desulfobacteraceae bacterium
GGATCGGAATCCGGGGGACAAGGCGGCGGAAGACAATTTCAAGGAAGCGGCCGAAGCATACGAGGTCCTGTCCAATCCCGAAAAACGTCAGATATACGATCAGTACGGCCATCGCGGCCTTGAAGGGCTGAACGGCCGGTCCGGCGGTTTCCGCGATTTTGATGACATCTTTTCCAGTTTCGGCGATATTTTCGAGGATTTTTTCGGTTTCCGGACCAGCGGTCGCGGCGGACGTGGCCGAGGGCGCCGGGGCGCGGACCTGCGCTATGACATGACCATCGATTTCATGGACGCGGCATTCGGCCGGGAAACCGAGATCGAGCTGGAAAAGATGGAAACCTGCGACACCTGCAGCGGAAGCGGGGCCAAGCCCGGGACCGAGCCGGAAGTCTGCGGGCAGTGCGGCGGATCAGGCCAGCATGTCCGGACCCAGGGCTTTTTCTCCGTCAAAAGCGCGTGCCCCCGGTGCGGGGGGCATGGCCGGGTAATCCGGGAAGCGTGTCCCACGTGCCGGGGACGCCAGCAGGTGGCCGTGCGGAAGAAGGTGCAGCTCAAGATTCCCGCGGGCGTCGACAACGGCCAGAAGCTCAGGCTGACCGGGGAAGGTGAGCCGGGCGTCGGCGGCGGGCCGCCCGGGGACCTTTACGTGTTTCTGCATGTCAAGCCCCATGATTTTTTCGAGCGCAGGGGCACCGACGTGATCTGCAAAATCGAATTATCCTTTATCCAGGCGGCGCTCGGAGACGAGGTGACCGTGCCGACCCTGACCGGCGAAGAGACCGTCAAAGTCGAAAAGGGCGTGCAGCACGGCGATGTCATTCGCATTCCGGACAAGGGCATCGTGTCCCTTGGAAACGGTCTCCCCGGCGACCAGATTGTCCAGTTGATATTGAAAACACCCCGGCATTTGAGCCGGCGGCAGGAAGAGCTGTTGCAGGAGTTTGCACGGCTGGATTCCGAAAAATTTACATCCAAGATCAAGCGGATTTTCAAAGGCGGCTCAAAGAAAGCCGCCAAGTAAGATAGAAGGGACGTTCATGTACGAGCTCAAGGTCCTGGCCCGTTTTGCAGCGGCGCACCAGTTGACAATGGTTACGGAAAAATGTGAAAACCTGCACGGCCATAACTGGAAGATCGAATTTTTCGTGGCCGGAAAGGAATTGAAATCGGGTGTGCTGGTGGATTTCGGGATCATCAAAAAGCGCCTCAATGATATCATTGACACCCTTGATCACCGGTTTTTGAACGAACTGCCGGCATTTAAAAACGTCAACCCGTCATCGGAGCAGATCGCCAAGTATATCGCGGATGAATTTGGCAAGCAAATCGGACCCGATGAGGGATATCGTGTCAGCAGGATCAGCGTCTGGGAATCCGATGACGCATGCGCCACCTATTTCCCGCCGGAAGCGGGTTAGCATTAGCCGCGTATCATTTTGATCGGAATATTCGTGGATGTTGAAGGCCAGATGCCCTGGGGCCTGCAATGAAGGGCTCTATTCAAGGGTTTGATAACAGTCCAGCATTTCGTCAATTGTGATAATTGCCGATACATTCGCCACGTGCTGCCGGATGTTCTCCATCCCCCCCTCCTGCCGGTCCACGAGTACGGTGACGGATGCAATGTCGAGGCCCTCTGCGCGGGCCCGCTCAATGGCCTTGATGGTGGACCCGCCGGTCGTGACGACGTCCTCGATGATGGCCACGCGCTCGTTTTTCTCCAGGTCGCCTTCGATCCATTTGATGATGCCGTGGTCCTTCCGGTCTTTCCGGATGGAAAAAGCCTTGACGGGTATGCCCTTGATTTCCGAAACAAAGGACGTGGCGACCGCCATGGGGTCGGCGCCGAAAGTCATGCCCCCCACACCGCCGACCTCATCGTCTCTGATCCGCTCAAAAATAAGGTGACCCACAAGGTATATGCCCCTTGGACTGAGCGTGACGGGCTTGCAGTTGACGTAAAAACGGCTCATAAGTCCGGACACCAGCTTAAAAACCGGTTCTTCGCTGTACTTGAAGGATTTTTCACACAACAGCCGGATCAGCTCGCTTTTCATATTCTCCATGTTTAATGCCTTTTTTAGTGCTTTTTCCGAAGCGGATGCATCGGTATAAGAAAATGTTGATTTTATAAGCCTGTTCTGCATAAAATAACCCCCACTGAAGCGGAAGAAGCCGTTTTCTTTCAGCGTCAGTGGGGGCGCACGAGAAAAACCGGAGACGGCACTCCCCGCACGATTTCTTATATGCAAATAACAGGTGTAGCGCGCATCGTCAATATATGACGGCTTTGTAAAAAGGTCAATATCTGCGTTGCGCGCAATCTTTGAAGAATCTCACGTACGGCTAAGTATGCTCAATTTTTCAAATATTGCTCGCGCCTTGATCTTGAACTTTTTACAAAGCCGTCTGGTTATGACTTTTTACGAGACTATCAATATATAACCGATCCGGAGACGAGGGCCATGAGGAAAATGCTGTTTGATCCCGATCAAATCATCATCCGCATGTACGAGGTCAGCAAGCATTTCGGAGACACCGACGCCCTTGTGAATATAACCTTCGATATATACAGAAATGCCTTTTTTTTCATCAGCGGGCCGAGTGGTGCGGGCAAATCGACGCTGATGAAGCTTCTGTACCTGGGAGAGCACATGAGCGGCGGATACGCGATTGTGGACGGCATGAATCTTTCACGGATTGGT
Organism: Desulfobacteraceae bacterium; assembly: GCA_007136525.1. The sequence continues at coordinate 2,706 of SLGU01000107.1, forward strand.
CGCAACCAGGTGCCCATGCTCAGGCGCCGGCTCGGAATCATCTTCCAGGACTACCGGTTGATACCCGGCAGGAGCGTCTTTGACAATATCGGACTGGTACTGGAAGTGGCGGGCGTCCGTTCTAGAAAAGTGATCCGCGACCGGGTTATGAATGTGCTGGAAAGAGTCGGCCTGGCCGACCGGCATGATGCGTTTCCGCCCACTCTTTCAGGGGGCGAGCAGCAGCGGGTCGCCGTGGCCAGGGCCATGGTCGGGAAGCCGTCCATCATCCTTGCAGATGAGCCCACTGCCAGCCTCGACCCCGATGCGGCTGAAATGATATTTGACCTTCTGGTCTCCGCCCATGCCGAAGGTGCGACCATCGTCATCACCACCCATGACCGGTACCTTCTTTCGAAAGGGTGCACCGGGTTTGTTTACCTGAAAGACGGGCGATGCGTCAATCCGCATGGAGAGCGTCGATGAAAGATGCGATTCGCCGTGGGGTTGCGGATTTCCTGAACTACCGGTATCTTCATGGCATCTGTGTGGCAACGATTGCGCTATCGGTTTTTGTCATCAGCGCGTTCGGCCTCTTCCTGCTCAATGCGGGGGACCTGATGCATTCCTGGAAAGGAGGGATGCGGATTATCGCTTACCTCACACCGGGGGCGGGTGAGGACGCCCGGGTACAGATCATGAATGAAATTCGTACGTATCCGGGGGTTGCTGAAGTGGAATACGTTTCAGGCCAGGAGGCCCTGGAGTGGCTGAGAAGCGAAATCGGTCGCCAGTCAGCGCTTCTGGATGGGATTGAGGACAATCCGCTTCCGGATGCGGTGGAAATGTCCTTGTCCGGCGACATTGAAGGCACTGCAGCCATTGCCGCACTGGCCTCGAGGATTGAAGCTCTTCCCGGGGTTGCCGACGTTGAATATGCCCGGCAGTGGCTCGAACGGTTTGACGGCATTTACAACCTGTTCAGGCTGACCAGCATGGTCCTTATCGGATTGATCATAGCCGCCATCATGATGATCGTAGCCAATACCATACGGCTGATCCTGTATTCAAGGATCGAGGAGATTAAGATTACGCGGGTAATTGGTGCCGATGATGCCTTCATCAAATATCCCCTGTATTTTGAAGGGGCGATGCTGGGCTTTGCCGGTGGGCTCGTGGGCCTTCTGATACTGTATGGCGCATTTTTCATTACCGTGCCGCAATTGTCATCTGCGGGGCTGATGGTTTTTTTCCAGGTCCGGTTTCTTCCCTGGAGCCTGGTGTTACTTATTCTGCTTGTGAGTATGACAGTGGGCTGGATCGGATGTTATTTGTCAATAAGGCGTTTTTTAAAATTTTAGCCGTTTTTGCGGCGCTTTCGGCATTGACGTGGGCGCCGGCTGCGCCGCTGCGCGCGGATATCTCCGGCGAAAAGACAATTCAGCAGCTCGGCGTCGTGGATGTTGCCGCGCTGAATATGCGCAGTTGCCCGGAAGCGGGTTGCCGGATCATTCGGATTCTGGTAAGGGGAGAAGTGATCGGCATCACCGGCGAGGCGGGGGACTGGCTTGAAATCCGCCATAAAAACGTCACGGGGTATGTATTTGGTGCAAAAGGGTATGTCAGGCGTCAGGCGGCGATTGCCCCGGATGCAGGCGATTTTACCGGGGTCGAGGATGCTGTTGAAAAAGCGGAAGAAATAGAAGGGCTGATTTCACGGCGGCAGGAAACCGTTGCCGAAACGGAACGCCGGGCAGCTGAGGGGGCAGCGGCC
>SLGU01000345.1 GCA_007136525.1 Desulfobacteraceae bacterium
CTCGGCAGGCTGGATACGCCCCGAGGACCTTCACCATTACGAGGCCATCGGCTATCACACCTTCAAGCTCACCGAACGCGCTGCTTACTATGATATCCTTGAACGCACGAAAAAGGGAGTCGGCGATATTGCTGAATGGATCGTCTGGTTTCTTCGATGCTTGAGCGGGCAATCCGGCAATCCGGCACCGAAGTGCAAAAAGCGAAAGACAAGGCCCGCCTGTGGCAGCATATCTCACACCTGAATCTGAACGATCGCCAGAAAAAAGTGATCAACAGACTATCATGTAGATCCGCTGTTGCGCCCTCAATGCCAGGGGAGCATGATAATTATCGCCTTTATTGAGGATGTCGATATTATTAAAATTAAAATGAAGCATCTGGGTTTGTGGAAGACCCGGAATAACGATCCACCAGGGGAAACGGCTGTTGAAACAACTCAATTGATTTATGAGGACCAATATGCCCAAGTCCCGTTTGATGATCATTGAGTGCAATGAAATCAGAAAATGGCGTGCGGCATATACCGGATAAGTGCCGCTCAAAAAGATAAAAAACACGGCTTCGTGTTTTGATTTCTGGATAAACCGCAACAATTTACCCTTTATTTTTTCCCTGTCAAAACCCATCTTTTACCTGCCAGCAATAACAAGTGGCGAAGATCACTTTACATACAATTCGAAGCTTGTTATCATTGGGTCGTCAAAAGCAAGTTCATATTCCTTTCCTTGAAATTTGATTGAAACTAAAACCTGTCCCGTTAACGTGTGAACAACGGTAGCGTGCCTTACTAAAACAGTTGAAGGGAAACCATCTTGCAACAAAAGCCGAAATAGGCTATTTGGTTACGGTGTCAACTGCTTTAAATGATGGGGATGAACCATCTTAAAATGATAAAAACCATCGAAAAATCATCCGCTGCTGTAAAAAATTTCGCATCACTGCCTGAAATCCTCGCATTTCGGGCCCTGACCCAAGGGGAGCAGGCCGCCTTCATCCATCACCTTGCTCCGACGACCATGACACGGGTTACTTACGCCCAACTCGAAAGCAGGATGACCCGCCTGGCGGATTTCTTGCAAGATCTTACTATGCCGGGCCAGCGGATTCTGCTGCTGTATCCAAACGGCATCGAGTTTGCCGCGGCTTTTCTGGCCTGTCTGGCCGCCCATCGCATCGCTGTTCCGGCCAATTTGCCGGACAACGCTCAGGCCATGATCCGTCTGGCCGGGATTATCCATGATGCAAAGGCCGCCATGATTCTGACCACAGAGGAAATCCTGCGGCATTTGGTCCGACACGACGCATTGCGGCAACTGCCGGCGGCCCCGTTGATCCCACCTTTTAACAAACCCGGCCTTGACACCGACAATGGACTGCATGCTCCGCATCCCCTCCCCATCGTGGCCACCGACATCCCTTACTTCCTCTCCTCAACCGTCAGGCGCCCGCCATTGACCATCGACCCGCGATCCATCGCGCTGCTCCAATATACATCGGGATCCACAGGAACCCCCAAAGGCGTCATGGTAACGCATGACAACCTGCTCCACAATTCCCGGCTGATCCGGCAAGCCTCAAGGACTTCTCCGGACAGCATCAGCATGAACTGGATGCCCCTGCATCATGACATGGGCCTGATGACCGGCATTATCCATCCCTTGCATGTCGGTTTTCCAAGCCATCTCATGTCGCCATTGGACTTTATTCGCAATCCCCTTTACTGGATTCAAGCCATTGCCGGGCAGGGGGTCACCCATACCGGAGGTCCCAACTTCGCTTATGCCATATGCGCCAAACGCTTCAATGCAGAGGCTTTAAAAGGCATCAGCCTGGCAAACTGGCAGGTGGCGTTCACCGGCGCCGAACCGATTCACCCGGAAACCCTGGAAAATTTCGTCCTTCGGTTTGAATCCTACGGATTTCGTCGCACCGCTTTTTTGCCCTGTTACGGCCTTGCAGAGGCCACAGTCGGCGTTTGCTGGGCCGGATTTCAGGAAGGCCCGTTCATCCTTGAGGTGGATGGGGAATACGCGAAACACGACGTTATCGTGCCGCCCCGCTCTCTAAAGAAGACCAAACCGATTGTGAGCAGCGGGAAAATAAACAGCGGCATGGAAGTCGTCATTGTGGATGTTGATACCCGGACCCATCTGCCGGAAAACCAGATCGGCGAAATCTGGTGTTCCGGCCCAAGCGTGGCGGCGGGTTACTGGCAAAAGCCGGAAATCACCCAACAGATATTTTGCGCACGGTTGAAGGGAGGAGACAAGTCGTATTTGCGAACCGGGGATCTTGGTTTCATTTGCCAGGGGGAACTTTTCATCACCGGAAGGAAAAAAGATCTGATCATTATCCGCGGTAAGAATCATTACCCCCAGGACATCGAAAAATCGGTGCAGCAAGCGCATCCATCCCTTCGCCCGGGAGGAAGCGTCGCTTTTTCCATGGAAATCGCCGGCAGCGAGGAGTTGGTCATCGCCCAGGAGATCCAAACCGAGCCACCCTCGGAGGTAAAAGACATTATGAAATGCATCCATCGGGTTCTGGCGACGGATCATCACCTGGCGCCGTATCAGGTTCTTCTTCTGCCGCCCAGGAGCATCCCAAAAACCTCCAGCGGCAAATTGCAGCGGTCGGCCTGTAAAAAGATGGTCATGCATAACCAGTTAAAACCGGTATACACATGGACGAAAGGAGCGGCCAAATGATCCCCTCCGACTCACGCGGATCCGAGCAACACAAAGAGACCCACATCCTTTTGCTGCGCACACTGACGTATTTGTGCGCGGCTGTTCTGGAAATTCCCGCCCAAGAGATTGATCCGGATGAACCCATTACCACTTATGGAATCGATTCGATTTCCGCCGCCATGCTGCATGATATTATCGAAATGCGTCTCATCAAAGACGGGTATGAACTTCCCTTGAATGATTTTCTTGCCATTCCGAACCTAAGTGCCCTTTCGGCGTTTTTGATCACCAACGATATGATCCAAACCGAGAGGCTCACAGAGGATATCGACGACTTTTTTCCTTCTCCACCGGAACCCGCTGAGACTCCTGCCGGCAAAACAACCGCTTTTACCCCCGCCAGCGTTCACGGGCATGATGCGCCATCGTTTCGTTTCCGGGAAATCGGTTTTTCCACTCCCGGGCATCGAACCTCCCTTAACGGAAAGGCGCTGATTAATTTCAGTTCCAATGACTACCTGAGCCTGGCCAACGATCCCGGCATGATCAAGGCCGCGACACGGGCCATGCAAACGTACGGGTTAAGCTGCGGAAGCTCCATGTTGGGCACCGGATCCCTTGCCATCCATGAAGCGCTTTCCGAAGAACTGGCCGATTTCATTGGAAAAGAATCCGTCATGCTGATGCCGGCCGGCTATATGGCCATGCTGGGCTTCTGCGCCACCACTATTGTCCTGGGCCAGACTCTTTTCAGCGATGCGGCAAACCACCGCAGCATTATCGACGGCCTGCGTCTGGGAAAAGGGGCCAGCGAACGCAAGGGCGCCGTGCACTTTTTCAATCACAACTCCCTTGCCTCATTGCGGCAGATCCGATCCATCCTTAGCGGCAGGGACGATAATACCCGGAAAGATCTGCTCATCATCGAAGGCGTCTACAGCATGGACGGGGATCAAGGCGACCTGACCGCGTTTGTCCCCTACTGCACGTCCGAAAACATGCAAATCGCCATCGATGACGCCCATGGGCTCGGCGTGCTGGGAGATCACGGCCGCGGCACCGCCAACGCCCAGGGAAAAACGGGGGAAATCGATTTCATACTGGGAAGTTTCAGCAAGGCTATGGGGGCCGGCGGCGGTTTTATCGCCGGCAATAGAGACACCGTCGATGCCCTAAAGCAAAACTGCAGTCAGTATATGTTTTCGGCCAGCCTCACGCCGGCCGTGGTGGAAAGCGTCCGCTACGCCATCCGGTTGCTGCGGACGGACAACAGCCTGCAGATGAAGCTCTGGGAAAATATCCGCTACTGCAGAAAATGCCTTTCGGATCTGGGCTGCGACACGGGTAATTCCGACTCGGCCGTTATTCCTCTGTATATTCGCGATTCGAATGCGGCCATTGCATGCTCCCGCAAACTCAGTGATGAGAAAGGGATATTTGTATTGCCGGTGATTTATCCGGCCGTTAAAAAAGGATGGGAGCGTATGCGGATTACCATTAACGCGGGGCATTCAAAATCGGATATCCAATATTTAGCCGAATCCCTTGAGACGGTGCTGCAGTCTCTCAAAATCCCTTATGGGAACTGATTCCCCTCGCGAAAATGGGGTCGGGCCAAGATAACGCACTATAAATACACGATATAGATTCAAAATTGCCCATCAAATGGGGCCTATATTGAACTTTTTGGGGTTAAAAAAGACATTATTGGATTGCCATGTGGGGAGCAACGCAGTCGTTTATAACAGAGCAG
>SLGU01000132.1 GCA_007136525.1 Desulfobacteraceae bacterium
AAGAGCTAAGGTCCTTTCTGGATGTTGAAAATTACGGGGACATCATGAGCGACTTCACCCGGCAGGATTTCGAATTGTTTAAAAACATCATGCGGGAATGCTTCCTGCTCTTCCCGGAAGGCTCGCGCTCCCATATCGGCCCCGAGGGCGAAGTGATCATGAAATATGTCAACCCGAAATACATGCAGGCCTACATGCGCCCCGGCGACTATATCGCGCCGGTGAATCTCGTGGGGGGGTCGGACCTGACCCGGCGGGGTTGGCGGCTGAGCCCCGCCATGCTGGGGATATCCCTTGACGAGCCCTTTGAGGTCACAGCCGAAATGATCGATAACTACCGCGTGGAAGGTCTCAACGTGATGCACAAAATCGCGGCGCTGCCGAACATCAAACCGGTCCGCTTCGAGCAGGTTGACCATACGGATGGAACGTGAAAATTATTCGATTTGTTGATAGAAACGGCCAGATTTGCCTCGGAACGGATTGGGATGGCAGCACGGCGGACGTGGTCGAGGGAACCCCTTCCGGCGGATATGAAGCAACCGGGGAGCGGTCAGTGGTTAAAAAAATGCTTTCTCCCATAGCGCCTGCCGCCATTTTCTGTATCGGGCTCAATTACCGGGGGCATGCCGCGGAAACCGGCATGGCGCTTCCGGAATATCCCGTGGTCTTCATGAAAAACCCGGCATCCGTGCTCGGACACAAAGACAGCATCGTGCTCCCGGAATCGTGCAGAAAAAAGCCCCAGGTGGACTACGAGGCGGAACTCGCCGTTGTCATCGGCCGGCCGGCAAAAAACGTTGCCGCCGAAAACGCCCTGGATTACGTCAAGGGTTTTACCATTGGAAACGACATATCCGCGCGGATCTGGCAGAAACACGGCGGCGGCGGCCAGTGGGTCAGGGGAAAAAGCTTTGACACCTTCTGCCCCCTTGGCCCTGAGCTTTTGACCATTGATGAGATTGCCGATCCCGGCAACCTCAATATTTCACTGACCCTCAACGGCCGGGTGATGCAGCAAAGCAACACCTCGGACATGATTTTCTCCGTTTCACGGTTGATCGCGTTTTTAAGCGAGGATACCACGCTGCTGCCTGACACGGTGATACTCACCGGCACACCCGAAGGCGTCGGCTTTGTTCGCAATCCGCCTGTTTTTCTTAAATCCGGCGACGCTCTGGAGGTTTCCATCGAAAATATCGGAACCCTGATCAATCGTGTTGAATAAATAAGAGGGGTTCGCCCAATCAGTCCTGAAATGGAGCGGCGCGCGTAATTTCATGGCCTTCGCCCATAAGGTGATGGGCCGCGCGCCAGAAGTGATAGCCCGTTCGATCCGTCCAGCGAAGGGTCTCAAGGCGTTTCAGGGTCTGCTCGGAATTAAAGCCCTTGCATGCGGATGCCTCCAGGATTTCAACGCGGTATTGTTTTCGGGCATTGGCAATGGATTCTGAAACTTCCCGAAGCTGCTCCCCGGGATTATCAATCGTGCCTGAAGTCCATTGAAAGATGATGGTAACGGCCCGGTCCAGTTGTTCCATAATTTTCATTTTTTCAAGGGTTTTTGGTGCCATCCGGATTTGGGAAGCTTCACGGCAGGCATCCAGGAGCCGATCCACATGATCCAGCGCGTGCAGTGTCCCCAGGTGTCTTGCATGCTCTTTTTGATTGGAGGTGTCCGAATCCACGCCGTCCATGAACCGATGGGTTTCATCCAGAGCGAAGGCGATGAATTCCAGTTTTTTTTCGGACTGTGCAACAGGTCCTTTTCCCCTGAGCATTTCTTTCAGGTACCATGCTTGTGCGGCAAGAATGTCGCGGAGGGTCATGTTGACCGCCTCCAGGGCCACCGGCGGCACACGGACAACCGATTTGTCCAGTCGCCGGGTAAGGGCAGGCCCTTTTTCGGGCACCAGCCATTCCACCATGCGGGTAAGCTGATTGGCAAAGGGCATCAGCACGATAATACCCGCAAGGTTGAACAGTGTGTGAAACATGGCAATGGAGATGGCCCCGGGTTCTGATTCAAATGGCGTCGACAGCACCGGCGCGTACAGCAAAAACCAGGGAAGCAGGAAAAAGGCGACAATGCCGATCAGTGTACTGAAAAGGATATAGGCGATACCTGTTCGAACTGCCGCAGTTGATGCGCCGATGATGGCGATCGCCGCCGTGATCGCGGTGCCGGCGTTCTGGCCGATGACCAGGCAGGCCGCCTGGTTGAGATCGATGGCCCCTGAATGCAGCGCCGTGAGCGTCGTTGCCACAGCGGCGCTCGATGATTGCATGACAACAGTCATGAGGAGCCCGATTCCCGCAAGAAGGAGTCCCCCGGCAAAACTCGCACCGGGAAAACGGCTGGGGTCGAAGCGTTCGGCAAAATCCCCCATTGCCGCCTGCAGTGTGTCGATACCGACGAATATGAGCCCGAAGCCCGCGAGCGCCAAGCCGATGTGCGGGATTTTTCCCCGTCCCAAAAGGCGCATGAGCGCGCCCACGCCGATAACCGGCAGGGCCATGCCCGTGATACTGAACTTCAGGCCGAGTGAAGAAACGATCCAGCCCGTGCTGGTTGTCCCCAGTTTTGCGCCGAGCAGCACCCCGATGGTTTGGGGGAACGTCAGCAGGCCCGCACTCACGAAACCGATGGTGGCAAGGGTGGTGGCGCTGGAAGACTGAACCAGAACCGTTACCATGGTCCCGGAAGCCAGGGCCGTGATGGGGCCCTGGACAAACCTGGAAAGGACCTTTCGCAGCGCACCGCCGGCAACAGCCTTGAGCCCGTCGGTCAGAAGCGCCATGCCCAGCAGGAACAACCCTATGCCGCCGATCAGGGTGAAAAACATTCCATACCGTCCTTAATATCAGTGAAAAAGAAATCCATTGCTGAAATTGAATGGGTTAACTGATTAGCACGGAAACGCGATCGGGGGCAAGGCAATCCATTCTTTTATTGTTTGGGGCGCTCGTTGCTTTTCAGTAATAGCGGCATAGCGGCGGCAACACCTTTCGCGATCCAGGGAAAAAGGCCGATCAGGGCAAACGATGCAATCAGGCCAAAGGAAAAGATGTCGTCAGCGGACTCGATGGCGGCAAGCTGCGTGCCGGCATTTACGTAAATAATGGTGCTGGGGAGCATCCCCGCCTGGGTGACGATATAAAAAAGGCGCGTCTTGATGTGCGTCAGCGCCATGAGGATATTGATGAGAAAGTACGGGAATGCGGGCACCAGCCGAAGGGTCAACAGGTAAAGCGCACCGTCTTTTTCAATTTCCCGGTTGATCGTTTTGAGGCTGTCGGCAAAGCGTCGCTGGACGTAGTCCCTGAAGAAAAACCGTACGGCAAGAAAAGCAAGGGTCCCGCCAATGGCAGTGGCAAAAGACGCGGCAATGGCACCGGGAACGAGGCCGAAAACCGCCCCGCCCGCAATTGACATCACGATTATGAGTGGCAGGTAAACAGCCGCAACACTGATATAAAGCGCCAGGTAACCGGCCATTGTCACGAACGGATGCCTGGCGTACGTATCGGCAAGCACAACCTGGTAGTCCTTCAGGCTGTGCAGATTGAGGTAGCGATAGAGTTCGAACCTGAAAAATATCGCCAAAGCCAGCAGGACAAGGACGGCAATTGCCAGTTTTCCGTATTCCAGCTGTGTTGGCAGCCTCAATTTATGCTCTCCGTGCGAAAGTACTATGTTTCATACAGGTAAGGCCTGATCTTGAAAAACAGTTTGATTGACAGGCCCATTGGACCTATATTATCTATTTCAATGTTCTACTTATTATAATCAGGATTCGCTGTTCTGAAAACCATAAACCAAGGAGAGTGAGATGGCACAACATCCTGCGGTCATGATCTATACGTTGAGCACCTGCGGACATTGCAAGATTGTCAAGAAGCTGCTCAACGAAATCAATGTTGAATATGATTATGTCGATGTGGACCAGCTTGGCGCCGAGGAGCGCAAGTCGGTTCTGGAGGACGTCAAGAAGCTCAATCCAAAGTGTTCTTTTCCCACCATAAAGATCGGGGAGCAGGTTATCGTGGGGCACCATGAAGACAAAATCAAGGAGGCCCTGGGCGTATCATGACACCCGAAGAACTCTATGAAAAACTGAGAAAAGTCCAGGAACCCAAGGGATATTTTTTCAACCGGGACAGGGAACTGGTGCTGGAACTGCTAAACGGCCTGCTGACGAAAAAAGACAGGGATGGATACATGGCCTGTCCCTGCCGGCTTTCCTCCGGGGACTACGAATCCGACAAGGATATCATCTGCCCGTGCATTTATCGGGAGCCTGACGTAAAGGAATACGGCAGTTGCTACTGCGGCCTGTATGTTTCCAGGAAATGGAACGAAGGGGCGATTCCTCATGTGATGGTGCCGGAACGCCGGCCCCCTGAATTGAACAAATAGTACTGGAAATGAA
>SLGU01000203.1 GCA_007136525.1 Desulfobacteraceae bacterium
ATTACCTGGATGAAATCGATTCAAAGATAAACGGCATAAGGGATTTTATGCGCAGCCAGGACCCGGGTGCCGACTGGACCGGTTTTCATGCCCCCATGGCGCGGTTTTTTTACAAGGCCGGACTCGAAACCGGCGGCGACACACAGGAATAGAAACCTTATGCTGATAACCATGGAGGGGATAGAAGGGTCGGGCAAAAGCACCCAGATTGCGCATATAACAGCGTATTTTCAAACAAACGGCTATGAATGCGTTGTTACCCGGGAGCCCGGGGGGACGAAAATCGGTGAAAAGATTCGACGCATCCTGCTGGACCGTGACCATGACATGCTTGACGCCATGGCCGAACTGCTCTTGTACACCGCCGACCGGGCCCAGCATGTCAACGAAATCATCAAGCCGGCGCTTGACAGCGGGAAAATTGTCATATGCGACCGGTTTCTGGATTCGACCATCGCGTACCAGGGGGCGGCCAGGGGTATCGGCGCCGATACGGTTACGGCGATCAACCGGCTGGTGCTGAAGGGCGTCTGGCCGGATATCACGTTTTTGCTCGATCTGCCACCCGAGATCGGTTTGTCCCGTGCCTGGCGGGCGATCGATGCGGGTGCCCGGGACACGTCCCAGAGCCGGTTTGAGCGGGAGAAGATCCTGTTTCATGAAAAGGTCAGGGGTTGCTACCTGGCGCTGGCAGAAGCGGAGCCGCAGCGGATACGCATCATTGACGCTTCTGCATCCACTGAAGATGTGAAGGAATCCTTGTTGGTACAGTTGAAAGCGATTTCAGGCGAAAACGGCCTGCCTTGAGCCGGATTTATGCGATGCCTTATGAAACGGACTTTTAACGAGTCCATCAACCATGTTGATCTCGTAAAAAGTCGAATCTGAGATGGCGTCGTTACAAGTTCAAGATCAAGGCGCGCGAATCTGAGTAATTGAGCGTACTGGGTCGTACGTAAAATTTCGCAAGATGATGCGCAACGCAGATATTGGACTTGTAACGACGCCATCAACCATTATCGTTCAATTAAACGGGACACACAATGACCCATTCCATACTGGACGCCATCGGCAATACGCCGCTTGTGGAAATCATGCGGCTGAATCCGAATCCGAACGTGAAAATATTCGCCAAGATTGAATACCTCAATCCTGGCGGGTCCGTGAAAGACCGCCCGGCATTGGCCATGATCGAAGCCGGCGAGCAGTCCGGGCAGCTGACCCCGGGAAAAACCGTGATCGAGGCCACATCCGGGAATACAGGTATCGGCCTGGCCATGATATGCAGCATAAAGGGCTATCGCCTGCTTCTGGCCATGTCCGAAGCGGTTTCCATGGAGCGCCGCAAGATACTTGCAGCCAGGGGCGCGGAAATCATGCTGACCCCCGGTCATCTGGGGACCGACGGCGCCATAGAGGAGGTCTATAACCTCGTAAGGGAGGCCCCGGACCGCTATTTCATGACCGATCAGTACAACAACCCCGCGAACTGGATGGCCCATTACAACACCACCGCACGGGAAATCATCGAACAGACGGGTGGCAATATCGACACCTTCGTGGCCACCATGGGAACCACCGGCACGCTTATGGGATGTTCCCGGCGGTTCCGGGAATATGATCGGGCGATCCGGGTCGTCGGTGTGGAGCCCTATCTCGGGCACAAGCTCCAGGGGCTCAAGAATATGAAGGAGGCATACCGGCCGGAGCTCTATGACAAAAGTCTCCTGGATGAAAAGATAAACGTCGATGATGAAGAGGCTTTTGAGATGACCCGGCGCCTGAGCAGGGAAGAAGGCCTGTTTGTGGGGATGAGCAGCGGGGCGGCCATGCTGATTGCCGCGCGGGAGGCCGAAAAGATGGAGAAAGGCACCATCGTGGTGATTTTTTGTGACAGCGGCGAAAGATACTTGAGCACGACCCTGTTTGCTGAAAAGAAGAAGGCCGACATATACCTTTACAACACATTGAGCCGCTCAAAGGTCCCCTTTGAGCCGTTGAGAGAAGGCAGCGCAACGGTATACACCTGCGGGCCCACCGTCTACAGGCGCATCAACCTGGGGGAATGCAGACGGTTCGTCTTTTCCGACCTGTTGTGCCGATATCTCGAATACCGGGGCCTCCGTGTGAACCATGCCATGAACATCACCGACATCGACGACAAGACCATTGCGGCATCCGAGGCGGCCGGCGCATCCCTTGAGGCGTTTACAAACCAATACATCGACTTTTTCAAATCCGACCTGGCTGCATTGAATATCCGGCCGGCTGACCATTACCCGCGTGCCGGCGAACATGTGGACGACATGGTGGACATCGCCCGGAAACTCTATGAAAAGGGATATGCTTATGAAAAACTGCGATCCCTGTATTTCAATATCAGCGCCTTTGAGGATTACGGTCAGCTCTCTGGCATCGATCTTGATAAAATCAGGCTTGGTGCCACGGTGGACCTGGATGAATACGAGAAGAACAATCCAAGGGATTTCACCCTGCTGAAGCGTGCCCGGCTTGCCGAGTTGAGGCGGGGCTTTTACGTCAAGACCCCCTGGGGCAATGTACGGCCATCCTGGCACATCCAGTGCGCTGCCATGTCGATGAAATACCTGGGGGAAACGTTTGACATCCACGCCAGCTCCCGCGAACTGGTTTTTCCGCACCATGAAAACGAGCGCGCCATCGCCCGCGCCGCTACAGGCAAGCCGCTTGCCCGATGCTGGGTTCATTGCGAGCGTGTTTTGGCGGAAGAAGAAGGAGAACCGGTGGCAGCCGCGCTGCCGACCCTTGAAGCCCTGATGGAAAAAGGATATGATCCCCGCGAAATCCGTTACTGGTTGGTTGTCGCCCATTACCGGAAACCGGTAAGTTTTTCAGAGGATCGCCTTCGTCAGTCAAAAAGCGCCCTGAAGCGCCTTGACGCGTTTGTAAAGAGCCTCGGGCAGGTCAGGGGGGACGGCCCGGGTTACCCGGAAATCGACCAGCTGCTCTATGACCTGAGGCAGGGCTTTGTGTCGGCAATGGATGACGATCTGAACATGCCGCGGGCCATTGCCGCCCTTTTCGATATGATCAAGCGCATCAACCGTTTGATCGACGAGGACCGGATCGGCAAAGCGGATGCCGAAAAAATTATCACAACCATCCAGGGCATTGATTCGGTCGTTGCGATATTCGACTTTCAGCAGGCATCCTATCCCCCGGAAGCGCAAAACCTCATTGAAGAACGCGATGCCGCGAGAAAAGTGCGCGATTTTCAGCGGGCGGACAGCATCCGCGAGCAGTTGCAGCACATGGGCATACATGTACAAGACACTGAAAAGGTAAGTAACCGTAAATGATTAAAAAATTATTTTTCCCGGCCACGTTTATCACGCAGCGGACCGTATTGGCAGTCAACCGCCGCCTTGGGCGCTTTGCCCTGTATCAGCCGATAATGGACCAGACGCCCCGCATGCTGGCCCACCTCAGTGAAACCGCCGCAATTGAACTCAGGCACCCGGTGATCGGCAACGAGTCGTATCTTCTGGAATTGTGCCGGGCATATGACCGCTGGGGAAGCATTCACCAGAAAGACGCCCTCAGGCTCAGCCAGTTGGCGGGTACCGGATTTTACAACCAGGACTTTGCCGCTGATATCAGAACCGAGGTGTTGAAACGCAAAAACGGCGTTGAACCGGAATCCGGCCTGAAGGCCGACCCCATGGTCAATGCGCGGATGTTTCTGCAGCTGGCCCAGGAATTCGATCTCAATGAGTGGGAAATCCGGCTAAGCCTTGAAAAGGCGGACAGTGCCTCAAAAACGCTGTTTGAACAGCTCAGGGGGGAGGGGTTGGATACCGTGGAACCCTTCGGTTCCGGTGACCTTTCCGCATCCGATGACCCATGCGCCGTCATGACGGAGTCGCGCATGGCCGCATGGGCGCTGCTTGCCAGAAGCGATACGTCGCCGCCGGATTTGTTTCTTACCGACAGCCGTGCTGTCATGGATGCCTTGACTGAACGCTTCCCGGCCATTGTCCGCCTGCTGCAGACGGACAAGGTCTGCGAACCGGTTTTGGCGGCGGATGCGCTTTCAACAGGATTGCCGCCGGTTGCCGGCAGTCCGTGGCAGGGCGCCAAAGAAGCCGCCCGGATGTTTTCATATCTTGATCATGCCGCTGATGACGGCTATATTCTTGAGGCTTACGCCATCCCGGATTGTTCTCCAGCAAAAGTGATTGCGTCATTGACGGATGCACCTTTTCGGGAAGAGGGCGTAAAGGGCGGGTCAAGGCATGCCTTTTTCTGTCGGGTAGCCAGGGCCGGTGCTTAGTGGTCGAGGACATAAATACAGCGGCATTCGATGGTCGATGCATCCCGTCCCGGCGGCGTTGCTCGGCGCTCAAATACGCCCGGTATTCTCGCTTCTCGCGCCTTGCGGGACGGG
>SLGU01000293.1 GCA_007136525.1 Desulfobacteraceae bacterium
ATTTTCAAAAAAATAGCTGTTATTGCTCATTCCGGCGAATACGCCGATGAAACCGTCCACCCCTTCCGGGACGTAGCCGGCGTCTTCCATGGCTGACCAGGCTGTCTCCAAAAAAACCCGCTGCTGGGGGTCCATTAATTGGGCTTCAAGGCTTGAAACACTGAAAAAACCGGCATCAAACCGATCCGCATCGGTTATAACCCCCCTTGCTTTGATGTAATGGGGATTATCGGCGTGTTTTTGGGTTATGGAACCGTCCAGCTCTGCATCTGTAAAAAAGGTTATGCTTTCTTTGCCGCCGCAGAGATTTTCCCACAACGTGTCGATATGATCCGCCCCGGGAAACCGGCCGGCCATGCCGATGATGGCCACGCTGCCGTTTCTTTCTTCTTTCGTTTCATGCCGGCTTTGATTTGCCAGCGCCCTTTCGTATGCCTTTGTCAGCGACGGCAGAGATTCGTCTTGATTTTCCAGATACTTTGCAAGGCGGCAGACGGTATTGTATTGAAAGACCTTGATGATCGGTAATTTGATATTTTTGTCGGTATTGAGCCGCAAAACAACGTTTAATGCCTTGATCGAATCGCCGCCCAAATCAAAAAATCCGTCGTGAACCCCGATCTTGTCAATTTTTAAAACATCCTTCCAGATTTCGATCAATTCATGTTCCATCTTTTTTTGCGGCGCCACATAGGATTGATCGATTTCCGGACGGCTGCGGCCCGGCTCCGGAAGCACCTTTCTGTCGATTTTGCCGCTGGGCGTTACGGGGAAATCCTGCAAAAATAAATACCTGGAAGGAATCATAAATTCCGGGAGCCTGCTTCGTAAAAAATGGTTTACCGCCATGGGGCTGATTTCATTTCCGGATCGGGAAACCAGGTAGGCAACCAGGATTTTTTCGTCACCGTCGTCCTTGTCGGCGACAACCGCCTGTTTGACGTCGGGATGCGAACCGAGCGCGACTTCCAGTTCGCCCAATTCGATGCGGTACCCTCTTATTTTTACCTGGTTGTCGCTTCTCCCGAGATACTCAATGTCGCCGTTTTGATTGTACCCGGCCAAATCGCCGGTACGATACAAGCGTTTGTTTTCCCCGTTGATCGGAATATTATCAATGAAACGCTGCTGTGTCAGCTCGTCTCGATGCAGATACCCCCGGGCCAGGCAAATGCCGCCGAGATACAGTTCTCCGGATTCCCCCGGCCCCACGGGCTGCCTGTCTCCGTTTAATATATACGCCTCACAGTTGGATATGGGGCGTCCGATAGGCGGGAGCTTCGGCCAACCGCCCGGTCTGCCGGTTAATTCATGGGCGGTTACGACATGTGTTTCCGTAGGGCCGTACTGATTATACAAGGTGCATTCCGGGAGTTTTTCAAAAAAACCAATGATGTGTTCATTGATCTGGAGCTGTTCGCCGGCGGTGATCACCTCTTTTAGCGATTCCGGAAAGATATGAAGGCTGTTGGCAGCGATGCATAACTGCTGAAGGGAGATAAAAGGGAAAAAAATTCTCTGGATATGATTTTCTTTGATAAACTGCAATAAACTCACACTGTCGCGTCTCAATTCGTCTGAAATCAGAAATAAAGTCCCCCCTGCGCACAAAGTGGCAAAAATTTCCTGGAATGAGACATCGAAACTTATGGGCGAAAACTGAATCGTATTGCCATCATTTTTGATTTTTGTCTGTTGAAGCTGCCATTGGATCAGGTTTGTCAAAGGACGGTGCGCCATTGCAACGCCCTTTGGCTTGCCCGTTGAACCGGAGGTATAAATGACATATGCCAGATTTTCCGGCGTGACGGCGCTGGTTCTGCCATCGAAGAAATCACGGGTATTTTGCGGTTTTTTTTCATTGAGGTCATCGATACACACTTTTCTGCATCGGGTATCGGCAAACATCTCAATATACGACTTTTGGGTCAGCAGCAATTTCATCCGGGAGTCCTGCCCCATAAAGGTCAGGCGCTCTTTCGGGTATACCGGATCCAGCGGCAGATAGGCTGCACCGGCGCGCAGAATGCCCAATACGGCAATCACCATATCCAAAGAACGCTCGATGGATACGCCGACGACATCATCGGGGCCAATTCCTGCGCCGCAAAGATATTCGGCAATCTCTCCGGAACGAACCGCCAATTCGTGATAGGTCAATTGTGTACCAGAATAGGCGACGGCGATATGGTCCGGTGTTTTTTTTGCCTGAGATTCGAAAAGCCGATGAACGCAAACCGATTCCGGCGAAATCGCAAAATCGTCTTCAACCAAATTCATATCTTTGCTTACATCCCCGCCCCTGGATTTCATGCTGATATTGCCTGAAAGAATGTTCACGGAATCCTGAAAAATAAATTCTTCCCAAAAAGCACCTGATTATTTAAAAAAACCATAGCCGTCTAAAAATTTTTTCAGCGCCCTCCTAAGCAATTTATTTTGTTTTGTATCCGGCTACTTGCCCGGCATTAGAATATCATAAAAGCATCCGCTGCTGCTTTTATCATTGGACGCATTCGGATCTTCCATATCGCTCCCTGCGCCAACCCCGAAGTCCGAGTTATAGGAAATTTCCTGTGAATAGACACTCTCGTTATCATTGGCATCATAAGATGTGACGGCGAAGTAATATGTCCGTCCGGGTTCCAACCCGTTCAGGGTAAAAATATTTTGCGAACCGATATCCATGCTGTGGGTGTAAGCCCGGCTGGCTTTCCCGTAGTATACCCGGTATCCGATGATGTCCGGATCTTCAATGGGGTCAAACGCTACAGTAACGGTGCCGGAGAAACCGTATACAGCAAGAAGGAGCAGCGCCAGAATGCAACCCGGCAAAAGCAGCCCTCTGATCATCCGGTTGGCGTTTACGTTCATTGCGATTCATCGCATTAAGAATAAAATCATTTTTGATTTTTCGATTCACCGGCAATGAACTGTGGTTGCCCTTCAGCCGTGAATCCTCGAAATCAATGGGTTAGCAGGGACGCCTTTTTCGTCCGGTTTCAGATGCAAACGCATACGGCATTCTTCAAAAATTGCACGCGCTTGATCTTGAACTTTTTTCAAAGCCGCCTGATCGCGACTTTTACGAATGCATCATTAATAAAGTTCCGGAAACGCTTACCGGCAGCTTGCTCTTTCGACTACTAAAAGTGTAATGAAGCATTCAGTCTTTGTCATGAGGCATTGTTCAGAATGTTTTGTCAGACAGAGGCCTACACAATGAAAAAGACATCCGGTTGACAGATGATCGGCTGGATCAATCGATCAGGTGAAGGTTGCGGGCATAACTGGAGAGCTGTTCATTGGTTCGCATTTTCAACTTATGCAGCACCCGGTTGCGGTAGGTGCTTACCGATTTGGCACTCAGCCCCAGGTTGTCGGCAATATCCTTGACGCGCTTGCCCTGCCCGATCATGCAAAGAATCTGGTATTCGCGATCCGAAAGAACTTCATGGGGCAGGCTGCCTTTGGATCGATTAAGATCGTCAACCATAAGCTGCACCACGGCAGGGGTGATATATTTGCGGCCACTGGAAACTTTCTCGATTGCATCGATAAGATCGGAAGCGTTGCAGCTCTTGGTGAGATACCCGGATGCACCGGCTTTTAATGCCCTCAGGGCGTAAAGCTCCTCCGGATGCATGGAGAGCATGATAACGCCCATATCCGGCCGGACGTTTTTCATATGTTTCAAAACATCGATGCCATGGGTGTCGGACAGGGTAATATCCAGCAGAACCAGGTCGAATTTGCCGCTGCTGACAATGGAGATGGCCTCCCTGCCGGAAGCAGACTCTTTGAAAATCACCTGATTATTCCAGGCCCTGATAATCTGTGTCAATCCCTGCCGGACAATGGCATGATCGTCCACGATCAAAACCCGGATCATTTTTGCCATTTGCCGCTTTCCTCCTGTAAAGGATTATGCTTCAGCGTTTCCCCGCTGCATGGAAGCATGCCGGTGTTTTTTTTGGGTGATACCGTATATCCCAAACAAAACAAGCTTTGTGAAGCCGGCCAGGGGAGGCGTAGATAGAAGCGCGCAGAACGGTCAGGCTTATAAAAATCGTTATATTTTCATATTTTTTTGACTGTTTTATATAATATAAGACCGCAGGAAAACACGACAACAATTTCCAGGAATTTTTTTATATCCTTGTAACCAATCTGATCGCAATGCCATGCCTGGCACACATAAAAAAAACGTCTGAAAATTAAAAATAATGGCGGCTTCATTCAAATGCTTTTTTTTCATCAAAACCCTTGCCGGCAGTGATATTCCCGAAGAGGCACAAAAAAAAGACGTATATGACCTTTTTCCATGTTTTTCAGCTAAAAAACATTACCCATCACTTGCTATAAACTAAATCCGGATTATGATTTTTTATATAAAAACAATTAACGGATGATGCGGCC
>SLGU01000126.1 GCA_007136525.1 Desulfobacteraceae bacterium
GGATGCCGGCATCGTCATCATGAGCGGTTTCTGGCTGCTCATTTTGATCGCCCCGGCCTGGTGGCTGCTTGTTTATATCCCCGTTATGCGCCGGGAGGACAAGACGCTGACATCCCTTTTCGGCGATGAATACCGCCGATACAAGGCCCGTGTGCCCATGCTGATCCCGTGGCGCCGCCCCCTGCCCCTTACCCAAAGGGGATTTGACTGGCTTTCCCCTAACATCGTCAAAATGGAGATGCCCAGAGCAATCCGTTTTACCATATATCCCCTGCTGTTTATTGTGGCCTGGCGCCTGGCGAACCATGGGATGGATGTTTTGCTGTCGCCCGCATATCCCGACCTTCTGGTCATGACGGGCATCATCAGTGCTGCGGTCGCCCGTTTGATATGGATGCACCATTTCAAACATTATCCGCAAAACCGGCCCACCCGCCCCCTGCTGCCGGCGCAACTGCTCCAACCGGAGGTGCGGCTGATTTTTATCATGGCCATTATGGTTTTCGGAACAATGTGGGAGGCTGTGGACGTGGTGGACAGGCATTGGATTCATTGGGTGCCCGGGATCACCCTGTTGGCGGTGTCAATGCTGGCCCTGAATTATTTCCGCAGGGTGCCGCTGCTCAGTGAGGGGGCCTTGGCCGCCGGCATTGCCATGCTGTTTGAACTGGAGTGGATAGGCTTATTGCTCATCCCGGCCTATCTGGCTGTTTTGCTTGACCATCGCCTCCGGACGGCCCATGCCGGTCAAGTGCACGAAGGAGCCATGCAGCGTTCTTTTTCCCTGCCGGGATACCGGATGATTACCGTCATAGGGCTGGTTGCCGCCATTGCGGTTGAGCTGTGGATTCAAGCGCCTTATTATGCTTCGGGCTTCTGATGGTCGGGGCGGCAGGATTTGAACCTGCGGCTTCCTGCTCCCAAAGCAGGCGCGCTGCCAGACTGCGCTACGCCCCGATTTTAAATTTCCGGTTTCTTCTACCATTGTTTATCCGGTTCATCAAGCCCTTATGCCGCTATTATTCAAAAAAATCAATAATCCCTGAAGCGATATCGCCTGCAACCGCGTTGATATAATCGGCATTTGCAAACTTCCGTGCAGTCGGCGGATGCGTCAGACAACCGGTCTCGATAAGCACCGCCGGCATATTCGCCCCCGAGAGAACCGGCAGAGAAGCGCCCATAACATCCACCGCCTGCCCGGCAGCCCCCTTCTCCAGACGTTTTCCGATTTTTTCCGCCAGGCTGATCGATGATTGAATATATCGCTGCTGCATCTGGTCCCAAGGGAAAGGGGTCTGCGCCGTTTTCTGATTATAGCTGGGAAGGGCTTTCGGCCGGTCATGATAAATTGTCCACACGCTCACACCGCTGCTTTGACTGCCTCCCGCGTGAAGGCTGATAAATAGATCGGCGCCGTGGTTGTTGGCAACGGAAGTACGGTATTTTATATCAATGTGATAATCGCCTGAACGGGTGAGATGCACCTTGAATGACGGGGTCAGTATCTCGCTGATGTTTCGCGCAAGGGCAAGCATGACCTGCTTTTCGACAATGCCCCCCGAACCGGCAGCACCAAGATCATGGCCGCCGTGGCCGGGATCGATAACGATCACCTTTACATCTCCATCGGTGGATGAGCGGTTCATCTCTGAATTAAGGGTCCCTGTCACAGCCGCCAGGAGGAAAAGTACAACCAGTAAAGCCGTTTGAAGGCCATGCAGGATACGTCTGTTGCTGTCCGCCATAATATAAGCAGGCTCCCTTGTTTTTCCCTTGTTTTTGCTTGACACTCTGCCGAATTAATATTACTTTAGAGCCGTTCTAAATTTTTTTGCTATGATCTCAATATGTTGTTACTAAATCAACCAAAAAGTATTTATATGGAAGTAGAACCCATCTCATAATTGTCAGAAATACGGATGGCAAATTCGTACCTGTTTCAGCTTCAGGCTTTGTAGCCGATTTGACAGGCTTTTTCAGCCGGTTTTTCTTCATTATGACTTCGGTGCGTAATATTGACCATCATTTTTTTTGTTACAGAAAAGGCAATGAAAAATAAAGGATAATTCCTTGCGAGAGTGGCGGAACTGGTAGACGCACTGGACTTAGGATCCAGCTCTTTTCAGAGTGGGAGTTCGAGTCTCCCCTCTCGCACCATCCGGCACCCCTTTTTTTTCGCATCTGTTTTTAGCGTTTTTCCCTGTGAGGGGCAGGATAATAAACCCGTTAAAAGACCGTTTCAGACGGCTTTTTAAAGTTCAGGATTTAAATATACGATTAAGATAAGAAAGGACCATCATGCAAGTAACCGTTGAAGACGTCAGTTCAGTCAAAAAGAAAATCCATATTGAAATCCCCCGGGAAGAAGTGTCAAAAGAGATTGATTCCGCATATAACGACTTGAAAAAAAAGGCAAAAATTAAAGGATACAGACCCGGCAAGGTGCCCCGGTCGGTCCTTGAGAGGCTTTTCAAGAAAGACGTTCATTCCGATGTCATTCAAAGCCTCGTTCAGGAATCTTTCCCAAAAGCATTAAAGGAAACGGACCTTGAAGTCATTGACACGTCCGCCATCGATACGCCGGAGCTCGACCCGGAAACCGATTTCAAATACAATGCCACAGTTGAGCTGAAACCGAGGCTTCCGGAAGTCGATTTTAAAGGGCTGGAAATCAAAAAAACCGCGTATGCCGTCAGCCAGGGAGAAATCGACGCCCAGATTGAGATGCTCAGCAAACACCTGGCGGAATACCAGCCCATCACCGAGGACCGCCCCGCAGATGATGGCGATTACATCACCATCGATTATGAAGGCTTCAAAGACGGGCAGCCCTTCCCGCCGGCCGCCGCAACCGAAAACCATGCCATCAAAATCGGTGAAAACGCTTTTACCGATGGTTTCGACAAGGGCCTTGTGGGAATGAAACCCGGCGAAACCAGGGAAATCACCGTGACCTTTCCCGAAAATCATGCCAACGGCGATTTGGCCGGCAGGGAGATCATGTTCAAGGTAACCCTCAAGGAAATCAAGCAGGAGATTCTGCCCCCCATTGATGATGCGTTCGCTAAAAAATTCGGTAAATTCGAAACACTTGCCGATCTGCAGGCCGAAATTGAAAACAACCTGCGCCAGGGGTACGACAAGCGGTCCAACCAGGAAATGCAGGAGCAGATTTTCAGCAAGCTCCTTGAAGCCGAATTCGAGGTGCCCGACGTGCTGGTGCGCTTCGAACTCGATGAAATCGCAAGGGACACCGAGCAACGGTTTGCGCAGAATGGTCTTTCCATGGAGCAGCTTGGCCTGACCCGCGAAATGCTCGACCAGCAATACCGGCCCCTCGCCGAACAACAGGCACGGCGGCACCTGCTGCTCAACAAGATAATCGACCAGGAACGCCTGGACGTCACCGAGGAAGAACTGGATGCCGAATATGCCAAAGTTTCTGAAATGATAGGCCAACCGCTTGATTTCATCAAAAAGTTTTACAAGGAGAATCCCGGGAAACAGGACGGTTTTAAAATCGCCCTACTTGAAAAAAAAGCGGTCGATCTTATTATTAATCATGCAACGGTTGAAACTGTCGAGCCGGAGGTCAGTGAGCCGGCAGCACCCGCCGGTGAAAATGCCGATGAAACCGAAGCATCCAGAAAGTAAATCGGATAAATCAATAAATTAATATAAGAGGAGAAAGAAAATTGCCGCTCATTCCGATGGTCATAGAGCAAACCAGCAAAGGCGAAAGGGCCTACGATATATTTTCCCGGCTTCTCAAGGATCGCATTGTATTCCTTGGAACGCCCATTAACGATGAAATCGCCAACCTTCTGATCGCCCAGTTGCTTTTTCTTGAATCAGAGGACCCGGACAAGGACATCAATTTCTACGTCAATTCCCCGGGCGGATCCGTCACGTCGGGAATGGCGGTGTACGACACCATGCAGTACATCAAGCCGGATATTGCCACCGTCTGCATCGGCCAGGCGGCCAGCATGGGAGCGATTCTCCTTGCGGCGGGCGCCGCGGGCAAGCGCTACTCCCTGCCAAATTCACGCATCCTGATCCACCAGCCCATGGGTGGGGTGCAGGGGCAGGCGTCGGACATCAAGATCCAGGCGGAGGAAATTATCCGCCTGCGCGCCCGCTTGAACGATATCCTGGTGTTCCACACGAAACAGGATATCGCCAGGGTCGAAAAGGACACGGACCGCGATTTCTTCATGAGCGGCCTGGAAGCGAAAGAATATGGCATCGTGGACCACGTGATCAACAACCGCGAGGATCTGCGTGATATATCTTCAGACAAGGAGGCCTGAATATGTCATCTTACAAGGGCGGAGACGGAAACGACAATCTCTTCTGCTCGTTTTGCGGAAAAAATCAGCAGGAAGTCAAGAAGCTGATTGCCGGACCCGCC
>SLGU01000264.1 GCA_007136525.1 Desulfobacteraceae bacterium
CCCCGGTTGAAAAAACAATCGCGTATTCAGCGATGGCAACACTTGCCGCCCTGTTTTTTGCGATCCTTATTATCGGAAACCTTTCGGGGACCGGCGGCATGGCCCTGATATCGGCGCATGTCAAAAGGAACCTGGAATTAACGGTTTCACTTTACGGCCAGGTCGACGCATCCGGGGAAACCGCCCGGATCCTTGATGCTTCCATCGAAAAGGCGCACTATGCCCTGCTGGTCATTTTACCGGCACTGGCTGCGGTAATGCTTGGCATTACGGGATGGATAAACCTGCTATTGGGGCGCACCGCCCTTCGGAAAGCTGCGGGGTTTTCTTCACCGGCGCTTGGTCGCCTCAATCTGTGGCAGGCACCGGGCGGCCTGGTTTGGGGTGTCATCGGGTGTTCCCTGTTTCTGATTCTGCCGTTTCAGGCGGCAAAAATGGTTGCGCTCAACATTTTTATCGTATTGATGATGGTCTATCTGCTCCAGGGATTTGCCATTATTTCGTTTTATTTTGAAAAAAAAAAGGTTCCCTTGTTTATCCGGGTGCTGATCTATATTGCGGTTGCGATCCAGCAATTTCTGCTGTTATTTGTTATCGGACTCGGCTTTTTCGATACCTGGCTGAATGTCAGGCGGATCAACAAGGGTGAAAATGACCCATTGACATCATAAAAATATACACCGGAG
The DNA here is from genome assembly GCA_007136525.1 of Desulfobacteraceae bacterium. Next base: position 687 of record SLGU01000264.1, read on the forward strand.
GCTGTGACATGAAAGTCATATTGAAACAAACCATTGACTCGCTCGGGATCATCGGTTCCGAGGTGGATGTGAAAAACGGGTATGCCCGGAATTACCTGATTCCCCAAGGCAAAGCGGTGTTTGCGACAGAGCAGAACCGCAAACAGATGGCGCAGGAACGGGTTAAAATCGAGCTCCAGATGGCTAAAGAGCGCGAAACCGCCACGCAGATGGCGGCCAAGATCGAGGGCCTCGTGTGCCGTATCCCTGCAAAGGTTGCCGATGCGGACCGCCTTTACGGCTCCGTAACGGTGAAAGATATCGCGGAAAGCATTGAACGGCAGGGGGTTGAAATACCCAAAAGGATGATCCTGCTGACCGAGCCCATCAAAGCACTCGGCACATACCAGATTCCCATTCGGATATACAAAGATGTTGAACCCGAAATCACCGTCGAAGTCGTTTCGGACAAGATGGAAACAGGCGAATAACGGGCGGCATCAACGTCCCGGACGCTGCGAAGGGGGGCGGGCAGGTTGCCGCCCCCCTTTGCCAAGGACGATTTGATCAATGCATTGACAGGTGCATATGAAAAAAACAGCTTCAAAAGCCGTCATTGATCCCTCGCTCCAAAAGCTGCCGCCGCAGAGCATCGAGGCGGAAGAGTCCATCATCAGCGCTGTTCTTATGGACAACAATATACTCTTGGATATCCTCGAAATCGTCTCACCCGATGATTTTTATAAACCCGCCCATGGCCGTATATTTTCCGCCATTACAGAGCTGTTTGTCAAAGGCGAACCGGTTGACCTGGTCACCCTTGCTGAACGCCTGAAGCAGAACAACCAGCTTGAATCCGTGGGCGGTGCCGTCTATCTTGCCAGAATCGTCGATACGGCCCCGGTACCGGGCAACGCAAAGCATTACGCCAAAATCATCCGCGAAAAAGGCGCTTTGCGTAAAATGATCACCACTGCCAACCAGATCGTCGCGCGCTGCTTCGAGGAAAGCGGCGATGTGGAAGAAGTGCTCGATTACGCGGAGGCCATGCTCTTTGACATTGCGGAGCAGAAGACAAAACAGAATATCTATCCAATAGGAAAATTGATCGATTCCAACATCGATGCCCTCGAAGCGCGCCAGGGTTCCGGGTCCTTGATGAGCGGTGTCCCTTCGGGTTTCAAGCGGCTCGACAAGTTGACCACGGGTTTTCAGAAATCCGACCTGATCATCACCGCCGCCCGCCCGGGAATGGGAAAAACCGCATTCGCGCTGAATCTTGCACGCCACGCGGCTGTGGAAGCGGAAATACCCGTGGCTGTTTTTTCCCTGGAAATGTCGAAAGAGCAGTTGTCGCTCAGGTTGCTCTGCTCGGAAGCAAGAATCGATTCCGCGCGCGTCCGGGAGTGTTTTTTCAACGAGGACGACTGGATCCGGCTGACCAACGCCGCCGGTATCTTGTCCGGCGCCCCGATTTATATCGACGACTCGACGAACCTGAGTTCCCTGGATGTCAAAACCAAGGCCCGGCGGTTAAAACGTGAAAAGGGCATCGGGATGATCATTATCGATTATCTCCAGCTCATGCGGCCGGCAAGGGCCCAGGAACGGCGGGACCTTGAAATCTCGGAAATGTCCAGAACACTGAAAAGCCTGGCAAAAGAACTGAGCATCCCGGTCATCGCTTTGTCCCAGTTAAACCGGCGCCTTGAAGACAGAAGCGACAAACGGCCCCAACTTTCAGACCTGAGGGAATCCGGCGCCCTTGAACAGGACGCGGATCTGGTTATATTTATATACAGGGACGATGCTTATAATACGGATGAGAACAATCCCAACAAGAATATTGCGGAAATTCATCTGGCAAAACACAGGAGCGGTCCGACCGGGATGTGCAGCCTGATATTCAAAAAGGAATTCACCCGGTTCGAAAACATGGCCTATGGTGATGCCGGATAGGCACTCGAAAGGACTTGACATGAAAAGTCCTGCCGGTTTACCGCTGAACCGGCGGGCCATATTTGCATTGAAGGATTAAGAAAGGGTCGTATCCAGCTAAATTAATGAAAAAATACTATGGCAATACCGGTGGTTTAAAGGCAACACAGCTTCGGCGGATCGAAAACCTCCACCATCACCGCATTCCCCCTGAGTCGGTGCTTTCCAAAAAACTCTCAGAAGAAATCTGTGCGCTTTCCCATGAAATCCGGAGACAGATCGGCCTGCTCATCGACCGCTCAGGGAAACTCGTTACAGTCATTGTCGGGGATCACCGGAAAATCGAAATTCCCGATACAAGCGACTTCAAGGCGCCCCCGGGCAGGCTGAAGGGCATCCGGTGCATTCACACCCACATCAAGGAAGAAGGGCTGACAAAAGATGACCTGACGGACCTGTCCCTTCTCCACCTCGATCTGATGGCTGCGATAACGGTTTTGCAGGACGGAAAACCCGGGATGATGCACATTGCCCATATCCTGCCCCAGCCCGGAAAATACGGCGACCAGCATCGCCTGCTGGCGCCGGTTCCCCTTTCTGATCCGGGGGCAGAGCAGGACCTCGACTGCTTGGCCCTGGTAAAAGCCATAGAGGATGAGCTCTCCCATTACCAGGGACTGCGGCGCGTGGATTCGGGCAAGGAAAGGGCCGTCCTGGTCAGTGTCACCACGCAGCCCCGGCATCATGCCTTGGCATCCCTGGATGAACTGGCGGAACTGGCCCGCTCCTGTGATATCAAAGTCATCGACACGGTGCTTCAGTCAAGAAAAAAAATCAACCCGCGCATTGTCATGGGTACGGGCAAACTTGAAGAGTTGACGGTTCATGCCATGCAGAACGGGGCGACCCTCATCATATTCGACCAGGAGCTCAACCCTTCGCAGATAAAAGAAATTACAGACCTGATCGAATTCAAGGTGATCGATCGCACCCAGCTCATATTGGATATTTTCGCCCAGCGCGCCACCTCCCGTGACGGCAAAATCCAGGTGGAGCTGGCGCAGTTAAAGTACCTGCTGCCGCGGCTGGCAACAAAAAATACGGCCATGTCCCGCCTGACCGGCGGTATCGGCGGGCGCGGACCCGGCGAGACAAAGCTTGAAATCAACCGGCGGCGGGTCCGGGACAAAATCACAAGGCTTGAAAAAGCGCTCGAAAACCTGAAAAAGCATCGCGGCCGGCAAAAAGCCAGGCGCACCCGGAACAACCTTCCCGTCATTTCCATTATCGGCTATACCAATGCGGGCAAATCAACATTGCTCAACACCATGACAAACAGCAATGTGCTGGCTGAAAGCCGGCTGTTTGCAACGCTTGATCCGTCCAGCCGGCGACTGCGCTTCCCCAGGGAGACCGACGTCATCATTACCGATACCGTGGGCTTCATCAAGGATCTGCCCAAAGAGCTGAAAGTGGCCTTTCGCGCAACCCTGGAAGAGCTTGAAAACGCGGATATCCTTCTGCACGTCATCGATATGAGCAATCCGGCATTTGAAACCCAGATGGCTTCGGTGGAGGCCATTCTCGATGAACTGGCCCTGGAAGGCATTCCGGTCATACGTGTTTTAAATAAGGCCGACAGGGTCGATAGAACCACGGCCGGTGAGATCGCCCGGAAAACCGGCGGGATAGCGATCAGTGCCACCGACGCTGAAAGTCTGCATCCTTTGATTGACAAAATGGAAACAATGGTTAATGCTATTTTCAGCAATAATGATGTTACTGTTGACAAGACAGCAC
>SLGU01000207.1 GCA_007136525.1 Desulfobacteraceae bacterium
TTTCCATTTATTTTCACAAACCCCCGCTGCGGAACAAAGGCGGTAAAGCGCCTGGGCTTCTTCAGGCGCATGATTTTCTGCATGAACAAACCGCTGGTCAAAGACGTAATAATTGCCATGAACACCAGGGCCACGAAAAGCGCTTCGGTAATCAAGCCAAAACGAAGGGCCATAAGCCCAAGGATGATTTCAAGGGCAACACGGGCATTCATGCCGAATCCCACCGCCCAGGCTTCCCTTTTCGACATCCCGGCAATCCGGGCGCCGATATGGCAACCGAGAACTTTGCCGACGCTTGCAACCAGAATGACCACAACCGTTAAAACCGGGTCAAATGCAGCGGCAAAATCAAGTTTCAACCCGATGGATGCAAAAAACAGCGGGGCAAAGAAAAAAGATGCGAACCGGTCAATGACGGACCTGAGCGTTTCCCTGAAATGGGGCGTATCCCCCATGGCCACGCCCACGATAAATGCGCCGAAAATGGCATGGACCCCTATCCATTCCGTGAAGGCGGCGCCAAGCAGGGTAAGGGATAGAACCAGGCCCAACTGTCCCCCGGGCCAGCTTGCGTGCGCCTGAATCCACGGCAATAGCCGATGGAAGCACCAGCGAACCACCGTCAGCATAACAAGGGTAAACCCGAGGGTTAAAACGATGGTCCCCCCAAGACCCATCGCGTTTTCTCCCCCCGCGCCCAAAAGCCCGAGAATGATGGCAAAAGCGATCCAGCCCAGAAGGTCGTTAAAAATCGCGGCCCCAACGATCATCATGCCCATATCGCTGTGGTACAGGTCAAGATCCATGAGGTTCCTGGCGATTACCGGGAGGGCTGAAACAGACAGGGCTGTAGCCATGAAAATGGCAAATATCACGGGATCGGCGTCCGGCCGGTATCCCAGCCAGTACGGAAAATGCCAGGCCAGTCCGAAAGCAATGGCTGCCGGGACTATAATCCCTGAAAGCCCGATGGAAAATACATTTCTGCCCTGGCGCCACATGGCACCGATATCCGCTTCAAGTCCGGCAACAAGAAGAAACAAAACAATCGACAGGGTAAAAACACCGTTCTGCAGAAGCGCGGCAGTGCCAGCCTGGGGAAACAAAAACTGGTTGACATCGGGCGCAATTGCGCCCAGTACGGTCGGTCCGAGCAGGATGCCGGCCAGAATTTCTCCAAAAACCACCGGCAGCTTGAAATAAAGCGCGATTTCACCGAAAAAACGCGCGGCCGCGAGCAGCACCCCAAGCCCTGCAAGCAATACGACAACATCCCAGGCTTCAATCATTTCCATAAGGGCAATACCATTGCTGGTTCTCTGTACCGAACGAAGATGTATATCATATCATTATCGGAAGAAAAGGGTAAAGCGCAAGAAGGCAGATTCATTGAATGGGGCAAAACTAAGGAAAACTGAACTTGAAGTTGATTTTCTCAGGCAACCATCCGGGTTACACAAACCGGACATCGCACCGGATGAAATAAACAAACCATGAATCTCTGGCGGCCTTGCATGATCTCCTCAAGCGCGGTTGAAAGCTAAACCGGTTCAAAATTAACCACCTTCAGGATCCGCTTGTTCCCCCTGCCCTTTCCGATGGTGCCGGTGATCTTTATTTTTTGCTGGGGCATGGTAGTCAGGGCCATTCCGGGCGGTGATGTGATATCAATCAAATACTCCTGCTCTTCATATGTGGAAACGGCGAAGGACAAAGCGCGCCCCTCCCTGTCCCAATCAACGGGCACGACAATCCCAAGTACCGTTATGGTGCTTTTGGTTTTTTTCAACAACGCCTCGCCTGGTTTTATTGATGTTGTCACCGCCTTTGTCATATGCAAATTTTATTCCAATATAAAATACATAGAAAACATTATATATTTAGACTTAGCACCGCGAAAACGGGAATTCTGTGTTCCCATTGCCAGGGAAGCGGAGACAAAAAGGTATTATAAGGACGCAAAAAACTGAAAGGCATGGCCGGGCGGCTGCGGTTCAGTTTTTGTATGTTTCTTTGCGGATTCGGTAACGGGACATGAGCTTGTTGAGCTGACGGGAACTGATGCCGGCCGCTTCCGCGGCGCTGCCGATGCGTCCGTGATGACCGGCAAGAAGGGATTCGATGTACCGGCGTTCAAAAGATTCAACAGCCCGCCGGCGGGCTTCGGAAAGATGGATAGAAGCGTCCACGAATAACGGGTTATCCCGCGGACATTCATTGAACAGCTCGGCCGGGAACCCTGACGGCGTCAACACCGGTGATGTTTCGAGAATATAGGCGCGCTCCATGAGGTTTTCCAGCTCGCGGATGTTTCCGGGCCAAGCATATGCCTGCATCGCGGAAACCACATCCGCATGGATGGTTTGAATGGATTTCTGAAACTCCCGGTTCAAGCGGTTCAGACAGGTTTCCGCCAGTAGTGGGACATCTTCGATACGCTGCCTGAGCGGGGGGACCTCGATGGGGAACACGTTGAGCCGGTAAAAGAGGTCTTTGCGGAAATCACCGGTTTCCGTCATTTTTTTCAGATCCAGGTTGGTAGCGGCAATAATGCGGGCATTGGCAAACAGGGTATCCTCTCCGCCCACCCTTGAAAACTCGCCATCCTGAAGGACCTGAAGCAGCTTGATTTGAACGGCATTTGATATGGTGCCGATTTCATCAAGAAATATGGTTCCATCCCGTGCAATTTCGAACCTTCCCAGCTTTCTCCTGGACGCCCCGGTAAAAGCCCCTTTTTCATGGCCGAACAATTCGCTTTCAACCAATGTATCGGGAATGGCCCCGCAATGGACAGCGATAAAACGCTCTTTCTCACGATTACTGTGGCTGTGAATCAAGCGGGCGAGGACGCCTTTGCCCGTGCCTGTCTCCCCTGAAAGCAAAACCGTGGCCCGCGTTGCGGCAACCGCCCGGATCTTCTGATAGACCTGATGCATGGCCTGGTTTTCAGTACGAACCAGATCCATCACATCGGAATGCCAGAACCGATCCCGGAGGTAATCGAGCTCAGAACGGATGATGGCCTTTTCATCGAGTGAATCGACCACAAGCCTTATTTCGTCGGGATTGACAGGAAGGTTGACATACGTGGAAGCACCGGCCTTTACCCCTTCCACGGCTTTTGGGATATCCTCGGAAGATGCGATGAGTACGATTTCAGCGCCCGGGTACCGTTCCTTCAATACCCGCACGACATCCCGGACACCCGGCTTGCCCGGGGCGCTCAAAATAGCGTCAAAGGCGACAAATACAAGGTCATGGCGTTTTTTTGAGCGGGAGCGAAGGGCCCCATCAAGGTTTGAAACGCCCAGGACATGCCCGGGGCTCTTGAACACTGCTCTGATTTCAGCTCCCGCCTGCTCATTACCGGTGATCACCAGGATATTTTTCATAGATCCTCAGGTCCCCCAGGTTAGCAACCACACTCAAAAAGTCGAACAAGCGTTGCAGGAGCCGCCGATTCCTCTTTTTTCAGATGTTCGGAACCGGCGATTCCGATATTGTTTCTCTAAAGCATTCCCCGGGGTTTTTCAAGCGTTGAGTGCGGTGATGGCAAAAATGGGCGTCCTGATCTATTTTCATGGGCAAGCTGGCGGCGATTGTCCGGATCAGGTCAGCTTTTTCGTGATTTTGGCGACATGTTCCCCCTGATAACGGGCGATGATCCGTTCATTTTCAGATGGCTGCCGGCTGCCGTCCGTGTTGGAGAGGGTTCCGGCACCATACGGCGATCCCCCCGTCATTTCGTCCATGTTCAGCAAAGCCTCGCAAGCATAAGGCACGCCAACGATCACCATGCCATGATGGATCAAGGTATGGTGAAAAGACGTGATCGTGGTTTCGTGACCGCCATGCTGGGTTGCCGTGGAAGTGAACACGCTTCCCACTTTTCCGACCAGGGCCCCGCTCATCCAGTGTTTTCCGGTCTGGTCGAGGAAATTCCGCATCTGCGCGCACATATTGCCGAACCGGGTCGGCGTACCGAATATGATCGCATCGTAGTCAACCAGCTCGTCCACGGTGGCGACAGGGGCCGCCTGGTCGACCTTGGCACCTGCATCGCGCAAGGCTTCTTCAGACATCAGATCAGACACCCGCTTGACCACGACATCGACGCCGTCGACGCGCCGGACCCCTTCGGCCACCGCGTTCGCCATTGTCTCTACGTGTCCATACATGCTGTAATACAGAATTAGAATCTTCGCCATCATAGACCTCCTTTTCGATAATTGAATAACAGGGTTTCATTTATTGATTAAGTTTGACGGCTTCGTAAAAAGTCCAATATCTGCGTTGCGAGCAATTTTTGAAGAATCTCACGTACACATAAGTACTATCAATTCTTCAAAAATTCCTCGCGCCTTGATCTTGAACTTTTTTCTTTGCCGTCCCAAA
>SLGU01000187.1 GCA_007136525.1 Desulfobacteraceae bacterium
ATCGAAATCGAAATCGAAATCGCTATCGGGATCGAATCTGCAGAACCCCCAGGGGACAGACTTCCAGTCTGTCTCCCGGGTCGAAGCCCCTGTCTTCCCTTTTTAAAGGATAATTTCCCCCGGATGGCCCCGGGCATTGCCCTTGCAACTGCAGGAGAACGCTGATATCTCCATGGCTCACGCAAACTCGCCCTGTGATAAACGGCAAAGCCACAGGGCGCTTGTCTGCGCTTCGCCAGGAGCTATCAGCAACCCCCTGCAATTGTTGCTGCGGGCAACACCCGGCACCATCCGGTTGAAATTGATCATTTGTATAAAGGCAATTTTTACCGGAGTGTTCTTCAGCCTCTCGGGGGGGCGAATTAGCAGAACCCCCCAGGGGACAGACTTCCAGTCTGTCTCCCGGGTCGAAGCAGCAGCCCTTTTATTAAAGGACAATTTCCCCCGGTTGGCCCCGGGCATTGCCCTTGCAACTGCAGGAGAACGCTGATATCTCCATGCGTTTTGGCCCAATCCCGGGAAGCAAGGCTTTTTTTTCCTGTTAATGGTTTCCTTGCCTGAAAAGATGTTTTATATTGTTGCTTCAAAAGCAATAATGGTAACAAAGTACACTAAAAGGAGTGACAGGAGGATGAAAACAGTGACAAACAAAGTCCGAAAAACCGTTTTTTCTGCGGCCGCAGTACTTGCGGGTGTATTTCTTCTGTTTGCGGCACTGCTCCCGGAAGTCGATGCGCATGCAGCAGGTCAGTCGCGGACCGTGGCACTGGTTCCCGTCGATTTCGTGGGCCTTGCCAAGGAAGCCAGTCCTGCGGTGGTTAATATCAGTACCGTAAAAACAATAGAGGGCAGGGGCCGGGTGTTTGATCATTTTTTCAGAAGCCCCCGGGGTGGAGACGACCCCTTTGACCAGTTTTTCAACCGGTTTTTCGATCAGGCCCCGGAAAGGGAATACCGGCAGAGAAGCCTCGGGTCAGGGTTCATCATCGACGAGAACGGATACATCGTCACCAATCACCACGTGATCAAAGATGCGGATTCGATTCTGGTAAAACTTAAAGACGGCAAGGAATACGAGGCTGAAATGATCGGCATGGATCCCTCAACGGACCTCGCGCTCATCAAAATCGAGTCCGGAACAACGCTGCCGTTTCTGAAGCTGGGCGATTCGGATAAACTTGAGGTGGGTGAATGGGTAATGGCCATTGGCAACCCCTTCGGACTTGACCATACGGTGACCGCAGGGATCGTGAGCGCCAAGGGGCGCTTTATCGGTGCCGGGCAGTATGATGATTTCCTGCAGACGGACGCCTCCATCAATCCCGGCAACAGCGGCGGACCGCTTCTGGATTTGGACGGCATGGTCGTGGGGATCAACACGGCCATTGTTGCCGGCGGTGATGGCATCGGGTTTGCGATTCCCGCCAGCATGGCGAAAAATATTATCCGGCAACTGAGGGAATCCGGTACGGTGACCCGCGGATGGCTGGGTGTCGGCATACAGGATCTGGACAGCGACCTGAAGGAGTATTACGGGATTGACCAGGGCGTTCTGGTCACCGGTGTTTTTCCCGACCATCCTGCGGAAGCCGCCGGCATTCAAGCCAATGATATTATCCTCTCGATTAACGGTGAAAAGGTGGGTACCACCCGCAGCTTGTCCCAAATGGTGTCAGGCCTTGGTGTCGGTGAAAATGCCGTTATAGAAATATTTCGTGACGGTGAAATCCAGAAAATCGATGCGACCATAGGAAAGCGGGATGATGATCCGCTCGCTGCGGCAATGCCGCCCGCAACGGCGCTGGGTATCCACGTGACCGGGGTGACACCTGAGATTGCCCGGCGTCTGAATATGCGCGAAGCCATGGGCGTTATCGTGGAGAGCGTGGATTCGGGCAGCATCGGCGCAAGGGCCGGTATCCGGGTGGGAGACGTGATCCTGGAGGTCAATCGCGCGCCTGTGGGGAGTCCTTCCGATTTCAGCCGGATAATCGATGAACTGGGCGAAAAAGACCCGATCCAGCTGATAATCCGCAGAGCTCAGCGGGTGATGGTGGTCACCATCCGCCGATAGCCGGTTTTCATATCCATTGCAGGGACGGTACCCGGTACCGTCCCTTTCCCCTATAAAAAACTGTTGTTTTAAGCGGCTTTCTGCTAAATACAACGGCCAGTACCGCCATTTGCGGCTGTTCACCTACAACCTACAACCTACAACTTACAACTTACAACTTACAACCTACAACCTACAACCTACCATGCAAGACCTTACCGGATCGCAAAAAGCCAGGGTGGCTGTACGGAATTTCAAGACGCTTGCCAATGCCCTTGCCTTGAGAGGATATTTCCGCCCTTCGGGGAAAATGGGCCAGGCCCTGGCGGATTGCCTGACCGCGCTCAGCCCGGAGATATACGGGAGCATGAACGACCCCCGGGTCGTGGAGCTGAATGGGCTTGAATACGTTATCGACCGGCTGCCCCGGTCCATTGAAAGGGCCACCCGCCTGATTCTTACCGAGGAAGAGCAGTTCAGCGCACCGGTCTTCGAGAAAATCATTCCGTTGAAACGCCGGCGGAGCTGCTACCTGATCAGTGACACCGAAATATGCTTTGTCATCACCCGTGGACTCAGTGAAATATATGACATTTTGACCCACCTGGCGTTCTTGAACATCGAGGCGAAGAAAATACGAAACCGCATGACCGATGAAACCGGTAATTTTACCGTGGAGTGGCAGGCCCTTGAAGATGCCATGGGACGCATTGATGCAATGGATGACCGGCAGCTCGACAAGGCCATATGGAACCTGAGCCTGATTCTGGGGCGCTCCTACCGGGAAACCCGGAAAACCTATGAGTATCTTGAGGGCAGCAGAAAAAGCGCCAACAGCAACAGCGGCCTGTTCCAGATCGTCTACCAACTCGGCACCCGCGTGTACCGGGAATCCATGTCGTCGGAGAATTACCTCATCGTCTACATGACCCCATCGCTGATCAATGTCATATCTCACCAGCGATACGGTCAGCAATGGTCCGACGACATCAAGGCGAAGCTGAAAGACCTGGGGCTTGACCGCCGCCCCCTGCACATCATCAGCGCAAACCTGCACAGCGTGGTCAACCTCGTTTACGGGTATGCCGCGGACAAGGAATGCCGGATAGCGGCCGGGCATTCGGAAGACCCGCTTTATGCCTTTATCCAGTGCGTCTCCCGGCAGGGTGGTGAAATCATCGATTATGCCAGGCAGCATGGATTCTATGAGCTTCCCGACCGGTCGGGCACACATATTGACTGCCAGATCATCGATACGGCGAAAATCGGGGATTGTCCCATGCATCCCGAAGTCAACATCATACCGCCTGGCGGCGGGGATGCCCCGGTCATCCTGGTCATGGATTATGCCTTTGGCGCGCAGGCCTTTGAGGTCATGGACTGTCTGCTCAAACCCTTCCCTGAATCCACTGAAACGCGGACGGAAACCCCGATCAATGTCTCTTCCATATCCATCATGGGAAAAGCCGGTATACTGGCCGGCAATAAAGGTGAGATCATGCTGGCCACCGCCCATGTCATCGAGGGGTCTTCGGACAACTACATGGTCGACAACGATCTGGACGCGGCTGATTTCGATGCAGACATGCCGGTGTACACAGGCCCCATGGTAACGGTGCTGGGGACATCTCTTCAGAACCGGGATATGTTGCTGCGCTTTCAGAATTCATGGCAGACGGTCGGCCTTGAAATGGAGGGAGGGCATTACCAGCGGGCCATCAGCGCGGCGATCATCAAGGGGCACATCCCAAAGGACATAAAAATCCGTTATGCCTACTATGCATCGGACAACCCCCTGGTCAGCGGGCAGACGCTTGCCGCCGGAGACATGGGCCCGGAGGGTATCCGTCCCACCTACATGGTCACCAAGGTCATGTTGGAGCGGATTTTATCCGGTCATGAGGCGGTTTAACCGTTCAGTTTGTAAAGACCGTCTTTTTACGAGCGTGTCAAGAATAACTGGAACACCTCAATGAAGGCAGATGGCTATAATAATGACCAATTCCGTGGGGTGGCGGGTTGGTGCTGCCCACGGCAACAATTGCAGGGGGTTGCTGATAGCTCTTGGCGAAGCGGACGCCAGCGCCCTGTGGCCTTTGAGGGAAAACATCAAGGGTCGACCCCGATCCCGAAAAAATCGATATCGGGTAGGCAAATGGCTATAATAATGACCAATTCCGCGGGGTGACGGGTTGGTGCTGCCCACGGCAACAATTGCAGGGGGTTGCTGATAGCTCTTGGCGAAGCGGACGCCAGCGCCCTGTGGCTTTGCCGTTTATCACAGGGCGCAAGGGAGCGAG
>SLGU01000112.1 GCA_007136525.1 Desulfobacteraceae bacterium
AGCCCGACCTTGATGCCGGCGTTTTTGGCGTTCCGGATGCCGTCCAGGGCTGCGTCGAATGCACCGGCCATCCCCCGGAACGAATCGTTGATATCCTTTGTGCCATCCAGGCTGATACCCACGTAGGACAGCCCGATATCTTTCAATACCCTGGCCGCTTCCGGCGTTATCAACGTCCCGTTTGTTGAAATAACCGCACGCATGCCTTTATTCACGGCGTATCCGGCAAGTTCGGGAAGGTCCCGGCGCATCATGGGTTCACCGCCGGAAAATAAAATAACGGGCGTGCCAATGGCAGCCAGGTCGTCAATTAAAGCTTTGCCCTCGGCGGTGGTCAGTTCATCATCCGTCTGCCGGGCTTTCGCGTGGGCATAGCAGTGGATGCATTTCAGGTTGCATTGCTGCGTCATGTTCCAGACAACAACGGGGCGCTTGTCGGCCGAAAACTGGAGCAGATGTGATGGCAGCCCCTCGGACAGGCGCCCGTATCGCAGCGCATCGGACGGTTCAACCGTTCCGCAATAGAGTTTTGAAATACCAATCATATATTCCTCGTCATGTAAGCGGTGCCCGAATGATAAACCTTCCGGTTTGCATTCGGGCACCGGGAAAATGCCAGATTTGAATTCCGTCTGTTCCGATGATCAGGCTTCCGGCCGGATATCAAGGCTTGACAAAAGGTCGGTCAGCGCTTCATCATTGGGATTCGCCGCTTTCTCGCCGTCATGCTTTTTCAACTCATTTGTAATGATTTGATTTAAATACGCTTCCGGATTTTCAAGGGCGTGCCTTGAAATGAAAAAACGGTTCTTGCCGGTCTTTTCCCTGAGCAGTTTAAGGCCGTATTCAAAATCACCGGACAACTTATGATAAATCTGCTCGATATTCAATGAATGTTTTTCCATCTGCTCGGAAATCAGATCAATGGCATTCTCTTCAAGGACGATGTTCAGATCATGCCTGTTGTAGAAATTCATTTCCACCCACTTGATCCGTTCGTAAAATGACTTGACGTCCTCGATGGCGCCTCCGATTTCAACGACGTTTACAAGATAATAATCCGCGATTCTCTCGATCCGGTAAGCGGAAAGGGGCAGGCCGTATTGCTCTTCAAGCTTTTTCCGGTTTTTGCCCAGATAGGCGACAATGTTCTTTCTGCTCTGTTCTGCGATGCTGTTGAAATCCGCTTCCATCTTTTCAAGGCCCTCACCGGCCAGCCACTGGTTAATCAAGGTTTCCGGGCTTGAGACCACTTCGGCGGTCAGTGGGAGCCGTTTAATGCTGGTTGAAGGCAGCCGGGTTTCAAAGACCATCAAGGCCGACTCGATCACGGAGACCAGTCCCCTGGCGCCCGTGTTTTCGTCAAATGCCCGCCTGGCCAGCATCCTGAGCACTTCGTCGGAAAATTCCACATCAATGCCATAGGTGGCAAAATCAAGGCGTTTGCTGAGCATGACAGGGTTGTTGGGGTTGGCGAGAATGTCATACAGGTCCTTTTCGGTCAGTTTTCTGAAAACCGATCGAACAGGCAGCCGCCCGATAAATTCGGATTCGAAGCCGAATTCAATCAAATCTTCGGCCTTTGCCTGTCCGAGGATTTCGGATTCATCGGCAGGCAGGTTTATCTTTGCCCCGAAACCGATCCCCTGATCAGTGGTCCGTTTTTTTATGATATCTGTCAGGTGGGAAAAGGCGCCGCTCACGATAAACAGGATGTTTTTTGTATTGACGGACCGTTTCTCCCGCTTTCCCGTTTTCCGGAACTGCTCGACTTCCTGGATCATGGAAATGGGATCGTGGGGGACCTTCATCTCCACCTCGGTTTCCTCCATGGGCTTCAGAAGCGCGCGCTGAACGCCGGTTCGCGAAACGTCTGCGCCGTAGTGTCCCCGGCTTGAAGCGATTTTGTCGATTTCATCGATGTAAATGATGCCGTACTGGGCAAGATCGATGTCGTTGTCGCTTTCACGGACCAGGTCGCGGACCAGGTCTTCCACATCCCCGCCCACGTAGCCGGTTTCAGAAAACTTGGTGGCATCTCCCTTTACAAACGGGACCCCGATTTTCTGGGCAATCAATTTAATCATAAATGTTTTTCCGACCCCGGTAGGGCCGATCATGATGATGTTGTTTTTGATCTGCCCATGGAATCCGTCACCTTTTGGTTCACTCTGCTGCTGATGCCGTATACGGTTAAAGTGGGTGCAGATCTTGGTTGAAAGAATTCGCTTTGCTTCGTCCTGCCGGATTATATATTGGTCAAGATATGAAATGAGCTCCTCGGGTTTCATGTCGAATTGGATCGGCTCATTACCGGGATCACTTTTTATTTCTGCCTCTGTTTTCTGATGCTGCGGCATAACGATGGGGGACACAACCTTGACATGAGCGCCATATTTTCTGCTCAGAAAATCGGCTATTTCTTTTTCAATTTCTTTCGGATTGGGGATATTCATATTTGTTTTTTCCATAACATACCTAAATATAGACACTTCTCCAGCAATTTCAATGGCCTCTAAAACGCTGAGGCACATGGGTGCAATGATTTCCAAGACAACATAAGCATGATTTTTTCCGGATCAATCTGTTTGCCGGCATCCATAATCACGTTTATATTTAAAATCAGAATTTATTGTGCTAAACTATTTTCTACACCCAAACCCTTATTCCAAGGAGGCAGATTATGGCGGAAAGTGTTTACAAATTTATCGAAATGGTCGGTACCAGTAAAACCAGTTGGGAAGAAGCCGTTGTCAATGCAGTGGAAACGGCCTCTAAATCGCTCCGTGATACACGCGTCGCACAGGTCAAGGAGCTCGATGTCAAAATTGAGGGAGGGAAAGTGGTTCTTTTCAGAGCAGTGGTAAGGCTTTCTTTCAAGTACAATACCGCTAAAGAATTATAATTGTAATTCATTAACAATCTGCTGCCAGGGGCGCGCAACTTTTTGCGCGCCTTCCGGCCTCAATACCGTTCTCCGGTTCCCCGTGGCTTCATTCATCTATCCGGGTTTCTATACCCCCCCGCTCAAAATTTGCTTTCGGCCCAACACTTTTGTTGGGGTGATCGAAATCGAAAGAAAAGAATATGACTCTTGGACACGAAAGACTGCCGTATTACAATAGGAAGATGTTGTGTTCTGTGGATTTGAGGAAAACGATTTCGATTTCGATAGCGATTTCGATACCGAAAAAACCAAATCCAAACAAGCAGGGGGGCCGGCGCCCGGAACACATTATGAAATGGGAGTAATATGAAGATAGCCGTTATCGGCGCAGGTGCCGTTGGGGGATATTACGGCGCACTGCTGGCAAAGAGGGGATGTGACGTTCATTTTCTTTTTCACTCCGATTTTGATCATGTGAGGCAAAACGGGCTGCTCGTTGAATCCGTCAACGGCGATTTTGTTTTGAAAGATCTTAACGCTTATGGAAGCCCATTGGATATGCCGCTCTGCGACATGGGCATCGTCGCCCTCAAGACGACCTCAAACAATGCATTGAAGCATATCCTCCCCCACGCCCTTAAACCGGATGCCACCATTGTCGTGCTTCAGAACGGGCTTGGCGCAGAAGCGGAGATGGCCGAAATATTGCCTGATGCAACAATTATCGGCGGCCTGTGTTTTCTTTGCGCAAACAAAGTCGGTCCGGGGCATGTGAAGCACCTTGACTACGGCGCTATCCGAATGGGTCAATATCGGAAAGACGGGGGTGCTGCCGGTATTACCAACCCGTTGAAAGCAGTCCGGGAGCTTTTTGGTACGGCAGATGTGCCTGTAGAGATGGCTGAGGATCTTGGAAGGGCAAGATGGGAAAAGCTCATCTGGAATATTCCCTTCAACGGCTTAAGTGTTATACTGAACGGGGATACCGGCCAGTTAATCAACAGTGAAGCCGCAAAAAGCCTCGTTCGTGCGATTATGCTTGAGGTGATCGCCGGGGGGAGAAGTTGCGGCCACGATATCAGCGACGATTTTGCCGATTTGATGATCCAGGCGACCCGACAGATGGTTGCATACAAGCCCAGCATGAAGCTGGACTTTGAAGCAAAACGGCCGATGGAGATCGATTCAATTTATCGAAACCCAGTCAATGCAGCGGCTGAATCGGGATATGTCATGGAAAAATGCACGGTTGTCATGATGATGCTGGCGCATCTGGACCAGACCGGCAAATCAGTAACCTGACACCCTGAACCTTGCCCTTATTTCAAAGCTGCCGGAACCCGGCCTTTTGAGCGTGCCTTCATACACCGCCGCCTTCATTTAACTCAGCGCCAATCGAAACAACACATCCTGAAACACCTCAATCATAATCTGCGAAATCTTTTTTATAACTTTAAATGTAGG
>SLGU01000352.1 GCA_007136525.1 Desulfobacteraceae bacterium
AGGGGCGGCCGGAGCAAACTCTTCCGCACCGCGGCGGATTCCCTGGACAAGGCGTTGATGTACGCCTACAGGGACCGCAAAGTTAAAAAAAGAGAATTCAGAAGGCTCTGGATTGTCCGGATCAATGCGGCGTCCCGAATGAACGACATCTCTTACAGCAAGCTTATCAGCGGCTTGAAAAAAGCGAATATCGAAATCGACCGAAAGGTCCTTGCAGATCTCGCGATCTCCGATCCCTACGCATTTTCAAGGATTGCTGCAACGGCGTCCGATCATCTGTAAGATTACCGGCAGCCTGAAACCTCACCCGGAAACCGCCGATCTGCCGTTGCATGAACACACGCGCGAACAACCGGGCCTGGCACGCAGGGCGGAACCATAGCAATCGGAAAAAGTTTCACATTGAACAAGACCATCGAACAGATCAGGGCCGAGGCGCTTGAGGAAATTGAAACAGCGAGCGATATTGAAAAGATCAAGGATATTTCCGTCCGGTATCTCGGACGAAAAGGCATCGTTACCCAATATTTGAGAGATATCGCCGCGCTGCCGGCATCTGAGCGACCGGAAGCCGGGAAAAAGGCCAACCAGGCAAAAAAGGCCATTGAAAACGCGGCCGAAAATGCCATTTCGAAACTTTCCATATCCGAAAAAGATCCAACCGGCGCAATCGATGTATCCCTCCCCGGCCGGTTATCCCCCCGGGGATCCCTTCACCCGGTTACGCGCATCACGCAATGCATCTGCGGTATTTTTGAACGCATGGGCTTCGATATCGCGGAAGGCCCGGAAGTGGAAACCGATTACTACAATTTTGAAGCCCTGAACATTCCCAGAAATCACCCTGCCAGAGACATGCAGGACACGTTCTACATTTCCGAAAATATCGTTCTGCGAACCCATACATCACCGATCCAGGTCCGTTTCATGGAGGCCAGCGCCCCCCCCATCAGGATCATCGCCCCCGGAAAGGTATACCGGTGCGATTCCGATTTGACCCACACCCCGATGTTTCATCAGGTTGAAGGGCTGCTCGTCGACGAAAGCGTTTCTTTTGGGGACCTCAAGGGGCTTCTGACCCTTTTTGTGCAGCAGATGTTCGATGCGCAAACCGATTTGCGTTTCAGGCCCAGTTTCTTCCCTTTCACGGAGCCCAGTGCCGAGGTGGACATCCAGTGCGTCATCTGCAGGGGGGAAGGCTGCAAGGTCTGTTCAGGTACAGGGTGGCTCGAAGTCTTAGGCTGCGGCATGGTCCATCCAGCGGTTTTTGAAAACGTCGGCTACGATACGTCCAGGTACCGGGGATTCGCTTTCGGGATGGGCGTGGAGCGAATCGCAATGCTTAAATACGGAATCAACGACCTTCGCATGTTTTTTGAAAGTGATATCCGGTTCTTGAGGCAGTTTTAAAATGAAAATCAGCCTTGACTGGTTAAGCCAGTATGTCGACATAACTGTTAAACCGGCTGACCTGGCGGACATGCTCACCATGTCCGGGTTTGAAGTGGAAGCCGTCATTAATCCATATGAGCCGCTGGGCGATATCGTCATCGGTATGATCCGAGACATTTCCCCTCACCCCGATGCAGACAGGCTCTCATGCTGCACTGTAGATACCGGCGGCGCAACCCTCAGGATCGTCTGCGGGGCGCCCAACTTAACAGCCGGAATGAAGGCGCCATGTGCCCTGCCAGGAACCTTGCTGCCCACCGGTATAAGGGTCGAAGCCGGCATGATCCGTGGGCAGGTTTCGGAAGGCATGCTCTGCAGTGAATCCGAACTTGGCCTTGGGCAGGACGCCTCCGGAATATTGCCGATAAATAATGCCATCCCCACGGGAACACCGCTCACCGAAGCGCTTGAACTTTCGGATACGGTTTTTGAAATCGGGCTGACGCCGAACCGTCCCGACTGCCTGAGCTATACCGGTATCGCCAGGGAAGTGGCCGCCCTGTCGGGCGTCACATTAAACCGCCCCGGCACTGAAATCAAAGAAAGCCCTCCGGATATACATACACTGGCATCCGTCACCATAGAGAACCCCGACATGTGCCCCCGATACTCAGCGCGCCTGGTTACCGGCGTCCGGATCCGGCAATCACCGGCATGGCTTCAGAAACGGCTGCTTTCTGTCGGGTTGAAACCAATCAACAACATCGTCGATATCACCAACTACGTGATGATGGAAACAGGGCAACCCCTCCACGCCTTCGATTTCAACCGGCTTTCGGAAAAACGCATCGTGGTCCGGACATGCCATACGGAAGCTGAAAAAACCTTTACCACCCTGGATGGCAAACAGCGCCGCATTGACGATTCAACCCTGATGATCTGCGATGGTTCCGCCCCGGTGGCGGTTGCCGGGGTCATGGGGGGGGAAAATTCGGAAATCGATGATTCAACCACGGACGTGCTGATTGAAAGTGCGCACTTCGATCCGGTCTCCATTCGAAAGGCCGGCAAGCAGCTTGGCCTCTCCACGGACGCATCCTATCGTTTCGAGCGGGGCGTTGATCCTGAAGGAACGGTTTTTGCCATGAACCGTGCCGCTGCGATGATGGCTGAAGCTGCGGGAGGTACCATCTCCAAAGGCATAATTGATGAGTATCCGGGCCGCCAGGCGATCGAGCCCATTCGCCTGAGCGCCAAACAAACCAACAGGCATCTGGGCACAAACCTTGCGCCGGAACAAATCGCCGGCCTTCTCGGCTCAATCGGATTTGCCGTCACCCATAGGGGTAATGACGACATGGATGTGCGCCGCCCGTCTTTCCGGGTGGATGTCAGCCGCCCCGAAGACCTGATGGAAGAAGTGGCAAGGCTTTCCGGTTACAACAATATTCCCACAACCTTCCCCGCTGTATCTGCAAAAACGCACCCGCCGCTCAGAAGCTTTGCACTGAAATCTGAAATCCGTGAACTGATGGCCGGTTTCGGTTTCAATGAAACCATTCATTACAGCTTTACATCGAAAAACGGGGAAAGGCTTGAAATACCAGGAGGAGACATCCGGCAAAACGAGTTGCCGATCGTCAATCCCATTTCCGAAACCCAGTCCGTCATGCGCACATCCCTGATCCCCTCACTTCTTGAAGCCTGCCAGAAAAATATTTTCCGGCAGGAACGGGATCTGAAGTTCTTCGAACTGGGAAAGGCTTTTTACAGCCACGGCACGGAGCACCTGCCGGATGAAACAGGCCTTTTGTCGGCCGTATGGACCGGCGCAAGGCTTCCCCGGTCATGGCATGAAAAACCGGTTGCCTGCGACTTTTTTGACATAAAGGGCGTACTGGAGTCCCTTTTCACGACGCTTCGGGTCAGGCCTACAGACTTTGGGCAGCTCGACCGGAACCAATGCAGCTTTACCCGTCCCGGGCATGGCGCAAACATTCTTGCCGGCCACATGGAAATCGGCGTTGTCGGGGAAATTAAACCGTCTGTGCTGGCCCGGTTCGACATCCATCAAAAGGTTTTCGCGTTTGAAATTGACCTGGACAGGCTTCTCTCGCTCGTGCCGCAAGTAACCGAATTCGCTACGGTCCCCCGTTTTCCAGCCACCTCGCGCGACATGACGTTGATTGTTGACGAGCAGGTAGCGGCCGGCGCGGTCGTGAAGGAAATTGAAGCATCCAATGTGGATATCATTGAAGATATAACGGTTTTTGATGTTTATAAGGGCAAGCCGATCGCGGACGGCAAAAAAAGTGTTTCCATCCGCATCACGTATCGCTCCCATGAACAAACCCTCGAGGACGGGCCGGTCAATGCCCTTCACCTGGAGATTACCGAAAAACTGCTGTCCGTATTTAATGCGGGGTTGCCGGAGTAGGTTGTAGGTTGTAGGTTGTAAGTTGTAAGTTGTAAGTTGTAGGTTGCAGGTTGTACGTAAAATCAGATTATTGCTTGAAAACATTTATGTTTCTCTGGTATGATCTGTAATTATTGCAAAACCTGTGCGGGGCGCCCAAAAGGACGGAACTGCCAGGCAAACACTTTTGACGTGCATCTGTCATCGAATATTTCCGCATGCTTCCAGATTCTGATGTGAACATACCCGACAAGCTGTATTATAAGATCGGTGAAGTAACCGCCATTACCGGCCTGGCTGGTTATATTCTCCGGTTCTGGGAATCGGAGTTTAAAAGTATCCGCCCAAGCCGCAGTGACTCCGGCCAGCGGCTGTATCGAAAAAGAGATATAGAAGAAATCCTGAAAATCAAACACCTGCTCTACGACAGAAAATTTACCATTCAAGGGGCCAGAAAGCATTTGCGATCAGCCCCTCCCCCGGCCGCTACCCCTCCCCGCCCGCCTGCCATGGAAGAAATCCGCAGTG
>SLGU01000275.1 GCA_007136525.1 Desulfobacteraceae bacterium
CGTATGCCCCGTCGGGACATTTTTCCGGCTTTTACCTATATTTGCGGATCAGATGGAAAACAGTCTTGCAAACAGCGCCTGAATTAAACCGGATCGATATTGTACCGCCCGCCGGGGCCGGTACCGGCCTTTATTCACTTTTTTCCGGATACGGGTTCACGGTTGTCGTACCGGCCGGCACATCCATCGGCGACCTGCTCGGGCAGCACCTGGGACTGGATACAGACGATATTGAAAACCACGTCAAGACCATTCTCTATGACGGCCGGCCGGTGGACGACATCGAGGGATGGCGCATCAACGGGCCATCCACCATTGCCCTGTCAGGCGCCCTGCCCGGCCTTTTCGGAGCCGCCTTCAGAAGGCAGGGAACGTATGCGGCGCTTCGAGACCGGTGCGCACCGGATTCAATTAAAGGACAGACAGGAACCGGCCCCCTTCGGGTTACCATCAAGCTTTTCAACCTCTGTTCGCGGACAATCGGGCCGAAACTGCTTCAAAACGGCATAAAAATGCCCTCGGAAAGCTTTTTATCGCTCTGGAAGAACATACTCAATGTGACGGGCGGTGATACACAGTTGAGTGTATTGCTGGACGGTAAGGCGGTTTCTCCCGAATCGCTTGCCGGGTCGATTCCCCTGGATACCGTGCATGTTTTTGTTCATCCGCCGGATTGACGAGAACTCCTCTTCATCCCCCACCGACCGGCGGGAAAAGCCCGACCCGGTCCCCGTCTTTCAAAGACGTTTCCGGCTGCGCGTGCACCCCGTTGACGAAAATAAGCTTGACGCTATTTTCCGGTATATCGAGACGCTTCATCACATCCCGGACGCAGGTGTTTTCATCGGCTTCGAGGCTGAGGGATCGCCCTTCGGCACCTTCGGGCAAATGCCGGACCAGGGTTGCAAATAAATACACGTCAATTTTCAAATTACACCTTTACGATAGCCCATCTAAAAATTCGGATTTCAGTTCAAGATACGTTTTTTGGCTGTTGTTTTTTCGAAATCGAAATCGGGATCGAAATCGGGATCGAAATCGATTTCCTCGAATCCAACGACCATGGCTTCTTTTTTTCGAAATACGGCAGTCATCAAGCCTTTCTTGTTTCAGTGTCGTATTGTTTTTTTTCGATTTCGATTGCGATTTCGATTTCGATTGCGATTTCGAAAAAACGATATTGGGCCGAAAAGGCAATGTTGCGTTAGGTTCAACAGCGTCTTTAGGACCGCAGACCGACAGAACCGGTTTATGTGAATGCCGCCAGGTTGAAGAAGTTCAGGGTTTCCTTGGTCAGCCGGATATATTCCTTTCGCTCAAGGCCGAGCATGGGACGGAAGAAGTTTTCCCCGGACACGTAATTATGGATGGCATTCATGATGCTGAGGACTTTCATCCTGGCCTCCGGGGAGACGTTTTTCCGGTCGTCTGCCAACCCCATGGAATAGGCGATGTCGGATATATATTCCGGCACCTGGATATCCATTATCTTCCCGTGCCGTGTTTTCATGAAATAACGCAGCAGCGTCAGGTTGGAAATCTCCGGGTGAATAAAAAGGTAATCCACCATTACATCGATGGCAATCTCGAGCCTTGTTCCCAGGGACTCGCCCTTGACCTTTTTTTCCACTTCCACAAGCTTCAACCGGAGACCTTCGTTAATGTCCCGGATAACGGCTTCGTATAGATCCCCCTTTTCCCCCCAATGATAGTAAAGGGTGGAAATGTCGATGTTGACGGCTTTCGCAATCATACGGGTCGTCGTTCCGTGAAAACCGTATTGCCCGAAAATTTTCCTTGCGGCCACCAGGATCTTCGCCTTCATGGAATCCGGGTTTTTCTTGGCTTTTTCAAGTGCAGTCGTCATATGGTCGTCCTGTATCGATTATAATAGAATATTTTCTGTCGCGCATGGTTCAGCTTCATTGCAATTTTCTCTGGAAAGCCGTTTGTTTTCAAGGAATACGGAATCAAACAACACCCGCTGCTTCAAGGGCTGCCACATCCGATTCCGAATAGCCCATCTGCATCAGAATCCGGCGCGTATCCTGCCCGAATTCCGGGGGACGGGTCCGGAGTCCGCCGGGTGTCCGGGAAAGCTTGATGGGTGTGCCTATGGCCCTGAAAGGCTTTTCCCCGGGCCGCTCTATTTCGGCGACCATTTCCCGGGTTTGAAACAAGGGGTCTTCAAAGGCCTCCGCCATCGTCCGCACCGGTGCCCAGCAGATGTCTTTTCCGGCAAAAGCCGCTTCCCAGTACGATAAGGGGTGCGCTTTGAAACGCGCCTTGAAGAATTCGATAATTTCGTGGCGCCGGGCGTCGTCGTATTGAAGGCCGGTGTATTCCGGTACATCGAAATATTCGCACAGCACTTTCCAGAAGCGGTTTTCCACGGCCCCGATGGACAAAAAACGGCCGTCACCGGTTTCATAGGTGTTGTAGCAGGCATAACGGTGGGCCAGCAGAAAATCGGACCGCTTTGGCGTTTGCCCCGTCATCTGCTGCATGGTGAAAGCAAGGGCCAGAAGGCTGAAACTGCCGTCGGTCATGGATATGTCAATATATTGCCCCCTGCCGGTCCGTTGCCGTTCGATGATGGCCATCAGAATGCCGATCACCGCGTTCATCCCACCCCCGGCCATGTCGGCGATCTGTATGCCTGGAATAACCGGCGCCCTTTCCGCCTCGCCGATCAGGTCCAGAACGCCTGCAACACTGAGGTAATTGGCATCATGACCGGCGACATCCCGGTAAGGCCCGGTCTGGCCGTAACCGGAGATGGAACAGTAAATAATCGACGGGTTGATTTTATCGATCGATTCGTAATCGACGCCCAGTCGTTTGGTCACGCCGGGGCGGAAGCCTTCCAGCACCACATCGGCTGCTGCCGCCATCGTAAAAAAAATATCTTTCCCCTGCGCCGACTTGAGATTGAGGGTCATGTGCTCCTTGTTCCGGTTGAAGCTGGCGTCCCGCATGGCTTCACCGGCAAACCGCCGGTCTTCTATGGCGATCACCCGAGCGCCATGGTCCGCCAGGATCATCGATGCATAGGGGCCGGGAAGCAGCCTGGACAGATCCAGGACCGTGATACCTTCCAATGCGCCTTTGGTCATGTTTCCTCCGATTCTTTATTTTTGTCCTGAAAAATGATGAGCCGCTTGCAGGCAGATTTTTCCCTTGCTGCCGGAATGCGCTGACCCGCCAGGCCCGAAATAAATAACATGATACACCCGTCTTGTCCATCATTTGTTTCCATCATCCAATCGGACAAGGCACGCTGCGCTGCAAAACTGAAAAAAATATAAAAGCAATAAAAATCCTTTGACAGGGCCGATAAAAATCCATATGATCTCCCCATCATTTGATGGAAGTTTTTGCTGTGAACAACTTGCCCGGGAAACCGCATTCCTTATCATGAAAACAATCCGGACCATTTTCCAACCATTTTTCACTCAAGGAGGCAAACAATGGCACTGAACCTGGAAGCCGTGGGTCAGAAGATCGGCCCCGTAAAAAAGGATTACAGCTGGAAGGACGTAATCCTTTACGCCCTTGGTGTTGGAGCGGGATTCGATGAAATCGAATACGTCTACGAAAAAGACCTGAAGGTCATCCCCAGCTTCGGGATCGCAGCGATCTTCGAATTCCTCTCCCATATTGCCGCAAAAGCGGATGTCAACTATGCCGGCATCCTCCATGGCGAGCAGGAACTGTTCTATCACAGCCCTATTCCCACTGAAGGCACCATGGTCACTGAAGGAAAAATCACCGACATCTATGACATGGGGGAAAAAAAGGGGGCCGTGGTCGTTGGCGAAAGCGTGACCTGCGATGCCAATGGAAGGCGTTTGTTTACCAGTGTCATCCGCCTTTTCTGCCGCCTGGACGGCGGATTCGGGGGGAAACCGGCACCGGGTTCAAAAGTTGAAATTCCGGACCGGGCGCCTGATTTTGAGGACGAGGCGCAGCCGTCGGCGGACCAGCCGCTCCTCTACCGGCTGTCCGGGGATGTTTTCCAGCTCCATGTGGATCCTGAATTTGCGAAAATGTCCGGTTTCGATATGCCCATCATGCACGGGCTTTGTACACACGGCTACGCATGCCGCTCTTTAATCAAAAACCTCGTTCCGGGTGAACCCGAGCGGGTCCACCGCTTGTCCTGCCGGTTTTCACGGCCCCTGTATCCCGGCGACCCCATTAAAACCCAGATCTGGAAGGTCGAAAACGGGAAAGCCGTATGGCGGACGATCAATTCCAAAACCGGCGACATGGTGATTGCCAACGGCATTTTTGAATACGGCGACA
>SLGU01000267.1 GCA_007136525.1 Desulfobacteraceae bacterium
AGGTCGACCTGCCCCTGACGTTTGACCATGTCGAAGATGCGGCAAAGCATTTTGCCCTGGAAATGGACGGTGTTTTATCCGAACTGCCACGCGACCAGACTGTCGCCATGGTCGGGCACAGTACGGGCGGGCTGGTGATCCGCTATTATTTATCCCATTTTGAACACCGCGGCCGGGTCGGGCACGCGGTTCTGATCGCAACGCCGAACAGGGGAAGCACCCTTGCGGGGATGGCCGGGGATATCTCCGATCTGCTTGTGGAAACCTTTGCTACCCTGGATTCACTCAGGCCTGAAAGCATTTCAAAACTGAGTCTAGATGACCCCGAAGAAACAAAAATCGGCGCGATTGCCGGCAACAAGGGAAATCTTGTTCTGGGCCAGCTTTTGAAAAAGGAAAACGACGGCCGGGTGGAAGTCCACTCTGTGTATTATCCGGAACTCGACGATTTTGCGGTCGTTCCTTTCAACCACCATGACATCCACCACAAAAAAGAAACCGCCGAGCTTGTCATCCGGTTTATCGAAAACGGATCTTTCGCTCGCTGATACGATTTAACCGCTTGCTTTTTTTTTGTGAATCTGCGGAACCCATTCCTCGCTTTCGGCGGTGACGCATTCAGATTCGCCGATATGCAGGCATATTCGGTTTCTGCCCTGGGTTTTGGCCCTGTAAAGGGCATTGTCGGCTCGTTTGATCAGTTCTTTCTGTGTGCAGGTTGTATCGAACTGGCTTACGCCGAAGCTGCATGACAGCCGGCCGATGGTCGCAAAAGTGTGCTTGTAGATCCGTTTTCGTATTTTTTCCGCGAGATCCTTGGCGCCCCAGAGCGTCGTATGCGGTGCGAGGACGATAAATTCCTCCCCGCCCCACCGGGCAAACAGGTCATTTTTCCGCAACAGCGGCTTGACGATGCCTGTCAATTCAACAAGGACGTCGTCCCCTGTTAAATGACCATAACGGTCGTTGACTGCCTTGAAATAATCGATGTCAAAAATAATGATGCTGAACGGCTCATTATACCGGAGTGCCCGTGATATGGCATTGTCCAGTTCATCGTAGAGCATGTTCCGGTTGTAGATCAGGGTCAGCGGGTCTGTGCAGGATATCTGCTTGAGTTCATCGATCTGCTTTTTGAGAAGATTTTCGTCCGTTTTGATGATCTCCAGGAGCTGCTCGATGTTCCACGCCCTGGTTGCCAGAAGCGAATAACCCGTAATGATAATGGTGAGGGCCAGCATAGGGTGGAGCAGGAGGACAGGGGCGGGCAGGCCTGTCAGCACAAAAAAGTGGTAGGTTGCAAAACAGCCGGCTGATCCGGTCAACAGGGCCAGCAGCAGGATGTTGTTTCTTTTTTTGTGCAGCCGGTTGGTTTCTCTCCGGCTTCCCCTGAGAACAAGAACTCCGCCTGCAGCATGTCCGGCAAGAACGGTAATCAAGTGGATATAGTACAATGCGCCCGGTTCCAGGTAGAGCTTCAGCCCGACAATGGCCACAGAATGGCTTAAAAGATAAGGCAGTTCCGGTGCGACTATCGCAACGCCGTTGTGAAAGGCGATAAAAAGCGGCGGAAGAAACCAAACCACATCGTATCGGCGGAACTGTTTTTCCGTACCGGCAAGGCTTCTTGAGAAAAGGAAAAAGAGTGCGCCTGAAAACGACGAGAGCGCCATTTGAATAAGGGCGATGCGGGTTTCCCATACCGGGATGAAAATGTTGAACCCGCCCAGAACAATCCATACCGAAAGCAGCAGGGCATAGATGGAAAAAACCCTGTTGACATGGTATTTGCGGTTGTAGAAATATACGGTTGCCGACAGGGCCATGACCAGATAGCCCGCAGATGTCCCTGCAACGAACAGGATGACCCTGGAAAGCGGAAATTCGATTGTCATACGGCCGTTCTCCAGCATGCAGAGGCCTTGAAACAGGCTTTCAGATAGAATAGGCGGAAGTAATTGACCGGATCGGGAACGAGCTGCCTGTTTACCGTTATGGAAAATCGAGTCGAGGAAAATTTTTCTAAATTGTATACTTCTCATTAAAATAGTACGGTGTCAACCTAAATTAACAGTGTTTTTTATTATAGTTGCGAAGATCCTGCTATCGTGGTTATTATTTAACGTGATCCGGTTTCAGGATCGCAGCGGTCTAATATTTCATCAGAGGAACCATCAACAGGAGGCTGATCATGACGGTTCATGAACTTGCCGGCAAAAAGGCGCCGCAAGAAATACTCGCCAACATTCCCAGGCTGGTAGCGTCATACTACAACAGGCGGCCGGATCCGGAAGATCCTGCCCAGCAGGTCTCATTCGGGACTTCGGGTCACAGGGGCACATCGCTGGACGGCAGCTTCAACGAAGACCATATCGTTGCGATTTCGGCCGCCATATGCGAATACCGGTCGGCCAACAATATTGACGGTCCACTTTTCATGGGAATGGATACCCATGCCTTGTCCGAGCCGGCAATGGCAACGGCGCTTGAAGTGTTTGCCGCCGCCGGTGTTCAAGTACTGATCCAGAAGGGCATGGGCTATACGCCGACTCCGGTGATTTCGCACGCGATTCTGACCTGGAACCAGGGGAGGTCTGAAGGGGCGGGCAAGGGCATCGCTGACGGGGTTGTGATCACCCCGTCTCACAATCCCCCGGTGGATGGGGGTTTCAAATACAACCCCCCGCACGGCGGACCGGCCGGAGGGGAAGTGACCGATGCCATCGCCAGCCGCGCGAATCAAATCCTGACGGCCGGAACCGGCAGCATCCGGCGCATATCTTTGGAAAGGGCCCTGAAAGCCGAAACCACTCGCGAATACGATTTCATCGGGGCGTATGTCGGGGATCTTGGAAACGTTGTGGACATGGGGGCCATCGCCGCAGCCGGGCTCAAGCTCGGTGTTGACCCCATGGGGGGTGCCGCCGTTCAATACTGGGAGCCCATTGGCGAGCGATACGGCATTTCCATCGAGGTCGTCAACCGGACTGTTGATCCCGCCTTCGGATTCATGCGCGTGGACAAGGATGGAAAAATCCGCATGGACTGCTCTTCGAAATATGCCATGCAGGGACTGATTGCGCTGAAAGAAAAATTCGACATCGCTTTCGGCAACGACCCGGACGGCGACCGGCACGGCATTGTCACCCGGATGGCAGGGCTTCTGAATCCCAACCATTACCTTGCAGCGGCGATATGGTACCTTTTTCAGAACCGCCCCGGCTGGCCGGCAGATGCGGGTGTCGGAAAAACGCTGGTTTCAACGGCCATGATCGACCGGGTTGCGGGTTTTCTGAAACGGCCGCTCATCGAGGTGCCCGTGGGGTTCAAATGGTTTGTGGACGGCTTTTTGGACGGAACCTTCGGCTTTGGTGGAGAGGAAAGCGCCGGCGCTTCTTTTCTGAGAAAAGACGGGACAGTCTGGTCCACGGACAAGGACGGTATCATCATGAACCTCCTTGCAGCGGAAATCTGCGCCAGAACCGGCTGGGACCCGTCGGAGATTTATACCGGGCTCGAAAACCGCTTCGGGGCCTGTGTCTATGAGCGCCTTGATGCACCCGCTAACCGGCGGCAGAAAGAAATCTTAAAAGGGCTTTCCCCGGACCGCATCCGCGCCGATACCCTTGGGGGAGAACCGGTTATCGCAAAATTGACCGCCGCCCCGGGCAACAACGCGCCTATCGGCGGCATTAAGATCGTATCCGAAAACGGCTGGTTTGCCGCCCGGCCTTCCGGAACCGAGGAAATATATAAAATCTACGCGGAAAGCTTCAAGGGAAAGCCGCATTTAAATCAAATCCAGAAAGAGGCGCAGGATATCGTCAATCAGGCCTTTGAAGATTGATTCTATCAATTTAAGGACAATTTTCCCCGTGTGTCACCGGGGTATTGCCCTTGCAACTGCAGGAGAACGCTGATATCTCCATGGCTCGCTTGAACGCGCCCTGTGATAAACGGCAGGGCCACAGGGCGCTTGTCCACGCTTCGCCGGGAGCTATCAGCAACCCCCTGCAATTGTTGCTGCGGGCAATACCCCGGCACCACCCGGTTGAAATTGATCAATTTTATAAGGGCAAATTAATCGACAGGTTGTTCAGCCGCTCGGGGTCGGGATCGGATTTGCAGAACCCCCAGGGGGACAGACTTCCAGTCTGTCTCCCGGGTCGATATCAAATTATCAAGGAACAATTTCCCCCGTGTGTCACCGGGGTATTGCCCTTGCAACTGCAGGAGAACGCTGATATCTCCATGGCTCGCTTGAACGCGCCCTGTGATAAACGGCAAAGCCACAGGGCGCTTGTCCA
>SLGU01000257.1 GCA_007136525.1 Desulfobacteraceae bacterium
CCGAGGGGAAATTGATCTACAGGGGATACCTGGTCGAAGAACTTGCCGCAAACACCACGTTTGAGGAAGTCTGCTATCTCATGCTTTACGAAAAGCTCCCCGGCAAAACCGAGCTTGAGGATTTCACCGGGGAATTGAAAAAAAGAAGAAACATCGATGCGCAAATGACGGCTGCGCTGAAAACCAGGCCGCCGGGATCTCTTCCCATGGATGTGTTGCAGGGCGCCGTTTCTTTTCTGGCCAATCACCATCCCCATCCAAACCGGCTGACCCGGGGCAACGAGTTGGATATCGGGATGTCGCTTATCGCCAGGATGCCCACGATCATGGCAGCCTTTGACCGGATTCGCAACGGCAAGGCACCGGTGGCGCCTCACCCGGAGTTGGCGCATGCGGCCAATTTTCTTTACATGCTTACCGGCGAAACACCTGATCCCGAAATCGCACGTGTTTTTGATATCTGCCTGGTACTGCATGCGGAACATTCTTTTAACGCATCCACCTTTACCGCAAGGCAGATCGCATCAACGCAGGCGCACATGTTCGCATCCATTTCCGGTGCGGTTGGCTCTCTGTCCGGTGCGCTACACGGCGGGGCCAACGAGCGGGTCATGGAGATGCTCCTTGAAATCGGCAGCGTAGATGAAATTGATGCATATATCCGCAAAACGTTCGAAGGCGGGGGCAAAATCATGGGCATGGGGCATTCGGTTTATAAAACCAAGGATCCCAGGGCAAAAATCATGCAGCCCATGGTTGAAAAAATAGGGAAGCGCACCGGTGATAAGAAATGGTATGACATTGCCAGCACCCTTGAAGAAAAAGCCCTTGCCGCCTTTGCGGAAAATGGGAAAACTGCGATCCATGCGAATGTCGATTTTTACAGTGGTGCGCTCTATTACCAGATGGGCATACCGGTAGACCTGTTTACGCCGGTTTTTGCAATTTCACGGGTTGCCGGGTGGATTGCTCACGTCATTGAGGAGCAGTTCGCCGAGGCAGCGCCGAAAGCCATGCTATACCGCCCGGCCGCAGATTACGTTGGAGAATACTGTGGTCCTGAGGAATGCGTGTTTGTTCCCATGGATAAACGATAACCGATTGTAGAACCCCGGTTTGTAATTGAACAAGCCTGAAAGGGAATTGCAGATGACTGAATCCAGGGATTCATTCGGCACGGAAGCTGAAATTGAACTGGACGGAGAGCAGGCCGTTTTCTTCTCCCTTCCGAAACTTGCCCGCCGTTTGGACATCGACATGGCGAAGCTTCCTATCACGGTTCGTCTGCTGCTTGAAAACCAGCTCCGCAACGAGGACGGGGAGCTTGTTACCCGTGCGCATATTGAGTCGCTTGCCGCGTGGCAGCCGGCCGGCCAGGAAAAAAAGGACGTCGCCTTTCTGCCCGCACGGGTGCTCATGCAGGATTTTACCGGTGTTCCATCGGTTGTTGACCTGGCAGCCATGCGGGATGCCATGGATGAAATGGGCGGCGACCCTCATCGTATCAATCCCCGGATACCGGTCGACCTCGTCATCGACCACTCGGTCCAAGTAGACCGTTTCGGCACCCTCGATGCCCTTTCCGTCAATGCAGCCCATGAACTCGAACGCAATCGCGAACGGTATGCTTTTTTGAAATGGGGGCAGCAGAACCTGGAAAATTTCAATGTCGTTCCGCCTGCAACGGGCATCTGCCACCAGGTGAACCTGGAATACCTGGCCAGTGTAGTGCTTGTCAAAAAGGCCGGCAGAAAAACCATTGTTTTTCCGGACACGGTTTTGGGCCTTGATTCCCATACCACCATGATCAACGGCATCGGCGTGCTGGGATGGGGTGTGGGGGGTATCGAGGCGGAAGCCGTCATGCTGGGGCAGCCGTATTATCTTTTGACGCCCGAAGTGATCGGGATAGAAGTGACGGGACGGATGCCTGAACACGCAACGGCGACGGACCTGGTGCTGACGATCACGAAAATGATGCGGGAAAAAGGCGTAGTGGGTAAATTTATCGAATTTTTCGGCGAAGGGCTGGACGCCCTCACCCTGCCGGACCGGGCCACCATTGCCAATATGACCCCTGAGTTCGGGGCTACGGCAACGCTTTTCCCGGTGGATAGCCGAACCCTCGACTACCTCCTGTTTACCGGCAGGACGACAGCGCACGTCCGGCGCATCGAACAATACCTCTCGGCCCAGGGCTTGTTTTATTCCAGTGACATGGAACCCCCTGTTTTCACCGATACCGTGCGGCTGGACCTGGGCGGGATCGAAGCCTCCGTGGCCGGACCCATCCGCCCCCAGCAGCGTCTCTCGCTGTCCCGGCTCAAGGCCGATTTCGCAGAGAAATTCGTGGAGATCTTTGAACGCGATCCGTCGGGAGAGCCGAAGATTGACGGCTGGGAACAGGAAGGCGGCGCGGTGGAGTGGCCCGGGGAACGCGCGGAAAAGTTCGTTCACCGGAAAGCTGCAGGTGATGCGGGGGTGTCGGTGAACCGGCCATACGAGTCCTTTTACCTTGAGCACGGATCGGTGGTTATCGCGGCCATCACGAGCTGCACCAACACCTCGAATCCCGGGGTGCTGCTGGGTGCCGGGCTTCTGGCGAAAAATGCCGTTGAACGGGGCCTGCGGGTAAGACCGTGGGTGAAAACCAGCTTTGCGCCGGGGTCAAAAGTGGTGGTGGATTACCTCGAAGCCGCCGGCCTGATGCCCTACCTCCAGGCGCTGGGATTTCACGTGGTGGCCTTCGGCTGCACCACCTGCATTGGCAACAGCGGCCCCCTCCACCGGGACGTGGCCAGGGTCGTGGAGGAGACCGGTCTGGTCGTGGCCTCGGTCCTCAGCGGAAACCGGAACTTTGAAGGCCGGATCAATCCGCTGACCCGCGCCAACTACCTGGCCTCACCCCTGCTGGTGGTCGCTTTCGCCCTGGCCGGGACGGTCAACATCAACATGGAGACCGAACCCCTTCGGCACGATTCCAATGCGGACCCGGTTTATCTGAAAGACATATGGCCCACCCGCCGGCAGATCGATGATGCCATGGCATTTGTGAACAGAGACATGTTTCTTTCGCAATACGCCGATGTTTTCAAGGGGGATGAAAACTGGCAAGACCTGCCCGTGCCCGGCGGGCAGCGGTGCCGGTGGGACCGCAATTCCACGTATATCCAGGCGCCGCCGTTCTTCAGGGGCATGCCGCGTGAAATGCCCGCCGTCGAAGATGTGATTGGTGCAAGGGTGCTCGCGCTTCTGGGAGACGCCGTCACCACAGACCATATATCCCCCGCGGGCAGTATTCCGGAAGACAGCCCGGCAGGCCGTTTTCTCCTATCGCAAGGCGTAAAAAAGGCCGATTTCAACTCCTACGGTTCAAGGCGGGGCAATCACACGGTCATGGTCCGGGGGACGTTTGCCAACATCCGGCTTGAAAATTTGCTGGTGCCCGGCCGCAAAGGCGGGTGGACCCGGTTCATGCCGGATGGGGATGAGATGACCATTTTTGATGCGGCAGAGCAGTACCGCGAGCAAGGTGTGCCGTTGGTCGTGATTGCCGGGAAAGCCTACGGTTCCGGCAGTTCAAGGGACTGGGCCGCAAAAGGGACCCTGCTGCTGGGGGTTCGGGCGGTAATCGCCGAAAGCTTCGAGCGCATCCACAGGAGCAACCTGGTGGCCATGGGCGTGCTGCCGTTGGAATTTAAGGAAGGGGAAGGGGCCGCTGTATTGGGGCTGACCGGCAGGGAATCTTTTTACCTGGAAGGACTGTACAAGGCGCTTTCCCCTGGTAAATACCTTGCTGTGAAGGCGGTCGACAATGAGGGAACGGAAAAAATCTTTACGGTCAGGGTGCGCCTCGATTCCAAAATAGAGGTGGAATATTACCGGCACGGCGGCATTCTGCATTACGTCATCCGCAGAATGCTGACGACTTCGTAAAACACTCAATATCTGCGTTGCGTGCAATATTTAAAGCATCTCACGTACGACAAAGTACGCTCGATGCTTCAAATATTGCACGCGCCTTGATCTTGAGCGTTTTACAAAGCCGTCTGAGGCAGCCTTTAAAAAACTTGCAGGTGTAATCGAAATCGAAATCGAAATCGGGATCGAAATCGAAAAAAACAATAGAGCGCTTTTGGTAAAGTCGTCAATGCTGACGCATTCGTAAAAAGTCACTTTGGGACGGCAAAGAAAAAAGTCCAAGATCCAGGCGCGAGCAATTTTTGAAGAATTGATAGTACTTATGTGTACGTGAGATTCTTCAAAGATTGCTCGCAACGCAGATATTGGA
>SLGU01000318.1 GCA_007136525.1 Desulfobacteraceae bacterium
CTTGCAGGAAGCCAAGAACAACGGCCTCGTGGGTGAGGCCTGGACCGGCCTGGTGGCGCTGGTGGACGCCGGCGCCTCATCGGATGTGCAGGCGCTTGCCAGCGCTGAAAACAGCGACCGCAGAACGCTTTTTCAAATCATCGCCAAGGAAACAGGTGCATCTATCGCGGAAGTGGCAATGCAGAACCGCATCCGCATGTATCGCCTTGCCGAAGACAATCATTTCCTTCAGGACCAAGACCGCCAGTGGGTCCGGAAAAAGGATTTAGATTTGTAATGATGAATCGGCGGGGCGTATAGATTTTAAGAGGCCGTATGAGCCGTAAACGGGATAACAACAGCCGCCTTGTGTATTCGACTGAAAAAGGCGACATGTGTAAAAAATGCCAGGAGCCTGGAAACGATTGCCGGTGCCCACAAGGATCGGCGGCATCTGTGGGCGACGGCATTGTGCGTGTCGGCCGGGAAACCAAGGGGCGCAAGGGGAAGGGGGTCAGCCTGCAGCCCGGCTGCGGCCCATCAACTAGGAGTTTTTTTGCGAGTTCAGCCGTACGCGCTCCCAGTTTGCGGCCGTTTTCGATCGTTTCCGGGTCGGGCGCACCAACGCAGGCCGTGCCGTAATGACCGGTGGCGGACATGGGGTCGCCCGTTATGACCATGCCGTAGATTAAAAGGCACTGGATAATGGACAGCATTGTGGTTTCCTTACCGCCCGTTGGGTCACCGGAAGTGGCAAAGGCTGCGCCCACCTTGCCTTCCATTTTTTTCCGGATGCCGACGAAGTCGTCAAACACCTTTTTCATGGGGGCCGCCATGGACCCGAAGTAAACCGGGGAACCGGCGATAATGCCGTCGCAGGCCAGGAAATCATCTTTTGACACTTCGTCGGTACTTTTTAAGACCGCGTTGACACCTTCCACCGAATTCACGCCCTCGGCAATGGCGGTTGCCAGGTTCCGCGTATTCCCGCCTTTTGAGTGATAAAATACCATTATGTTCATCACCATCTCCTTTAAACCGAAAGGGTTGCAGGCATGCCGTTTCTTAGCGGCCAATGGCTACATTTTATATACCGTGTCCCGGAATTTTATCACCGGGTTCACATTTCCGCATCAAGGTATTTCAAAAAATCCGCCTCAACCCGTTCTGTTGACTCGATCCAGGCCACTTCTCCGTCATGGTCAGGGGAACCGGGGGACGGCAGAAAAAGAATCTTCTGCCCGTGCGTTTTATGATCGATGTAAAAGATCCCTTTGCTGGACCGGGCTACAGAGAAATTTTCAAATTCATGAATCACTTGCATTTGTTACGATCTCCTTTTCTGTGTTTGCCCTTTGTAAAAACATTTAACCAACCATTCGCCGACTATACCGTTATAAGAAATATTTGACAATATAATCCCTGATGCCGGATGCACAAAGCCCTAATGATATGGTTTCGGACCTGGAAAGCAACCCGGCCCCGTTAATAACCATCAGGAAAACCGCCCTCAAAATCAAAATATCCGCTTTCCGCAGGGTGCCCATGGCAAGTGGTCTCCTGTATTTTTAAATTCCATTTTTTCAATAATGTGTTAAAAAATCATAATAATAGTTTCTGTTTTTTCCAGCATGTTTCATGCAGGCGGGTTACGGAAGAATAAAAAATGATATAAAATACTAAATTTGTTATTGAATTCGATATATATTATGAATTGTGCGTATAATGTGGCATACTATTTGCTATAACTAAATATGTGCAGGTTTTGGTATTTTTTCGTCAAACCGATATTCTACAGTTAACAAGAGACGCCGGAAACTTAAGATGACCCTGCTTCGCAACCTGCTGGCTGCGCTCAAAAACTTTTTGATCCTGGATCAAAAGCCCCCACCGGGTATTGACGCCGTCAATATCCAGAGGCTTTTTACCATGCTTTGTATTCTGGCGCCTTTGCATATAGTCGTCGGATTATTCTTTTTAAATGCGTTGTTCGCCGAAAATACCGCTGTTTCCGATATAACAGACCAATGGCGGATGGGCATCATTATGGCCCATGGTGTTATGCTGGCGCTGAGTGTCGCAGCAGGTATCCTTGCGCATAAAATCCGGGGGAAAGGTCTTGAAAACAGTAGATTCAGTCGGGCAATTACCTTGGCGACGGCTTTTTCCTACCTGCTTTTCGGCGCCGCTGTTTGTGTCATTGACCAACTGGTGACAGCCAACATCTATCCCTACCTTGTCGCCAATGTCATTGTTGCCCTTGTCGTGATTTTGCCGCCGCACATTTCAGCCCTATTTTACAGCGCTTCTTACCTGGGACTTTTTTTTACCCTCCCGCTGGGTCAGTCCAACAACGACCTTCTTTTATCCATGCAGGTAAACGGGATCACTGCCGCTGTGATCGGTTTTGGCGTATCGATTATCATCTGGCGGACGCACACAATAAATATTCTCCAAAAGCAACTGATCAGGCAACAAACCCTGGAGATGGCGGAGAAAAACAGGCAACTCGAACATATGGCCGGGACGGACATGCTGACCGGGCTTTTTAACCGGATGCGCTTCATTGAATTTCTGGAAAGAGAAATTACCCGCATCAAGCGGACCCGGGAGGAATCATGCTTGATCATTATGGATCTTGATCATTTCAAGGAGGTCAATGACAAATATGGGCACCCCGGCGGCGATACCGCATTAAAGATGACTGCCGGCGCAATCCGCGGGCAGTTAAGGGAATCCGACATACTGGCCCGTTTCGGGGGCGAAGAGTTCACCATCCTGCTTCCCGGTACCTCAATCAACGGCGGCTGCAAGGCTGCTGAAAAGATCCGCCATGCCATAGATAAGCTCTCGTTTCCGGCCCCGATGAAAGACCTTCATATGACCGCCAGCTTTGGCCTTTCAGTGCTCAATGCTGATGACCATGCCAGCTCTTTTGATACCGCCTACCAGGAAGCCGATAAAGCATTATATCGGGCAAAAAACAGTGGCCGCAACCGGATCGATTATATGGACAGGATCAGCCGACAGGCGTTTCCTGTCAAGGATGCTTAACCATGGCTTTTGGTCTACTTTTCAAACCGGGTTCAGTGTTCTCCTGTTTCCGCAATATTTTGCGGGGCTGCCAGGATCAAAGGAATATCCAGGAAAAAGTTTGCATCTTGTACGCTTTGCCGGTATTGGGTCAAAGCAGATGGATGACGCCATTCAGGTGACAATATCAGTCCAGACAGCATCAATAAAGAATTGCAATGCCGCTTATCAAGCGGCTGCTTGAGGCAACTGAGACCACTGATTTTTAAATGC
The DNA here is from genome assembly GCA_007136525.1 of Desulfobacteraceae bacterium. The sequence goes on from SLGU01000318.1 coordinate 3,286, forward strand.
AGATTGAAAAAGGGTATTGTTATGGCATGCAGAACTCTCTATTTGCACATTGGCGCACCTAAAGCCGCATCGACGACGCTGCAGAAAGAAGTATTCCCCAATTTGCAGGGATTGACTTTTTTAAAAAAACCAAAATTAGGTCTGGTGGATGGGCGGTTTCCCTGGGATGGTGAATTCGCGAGAATGATACTTTACTCCTGCCGAATCTGGGATCGACTTGGCCAGGCGTTCTTTGACAGATTGATAGCTGCAGCCGAGGAAAAGGGTGGCGCAAATCAGAATATTCTTGTGTCGGATGAGAACATGTCTGTCAACAGGTCCATTGATCCGGTGCACCTGGGCAATCATTTTTCGATGGTTGAGAAATGGGCAAAATCATATGGCTTTGATGTGATCAAGCTCTTATTCATAACGCGGCGTCAGGATGAATGGCTGGCCTCCATATACGCTCAATTGTCAAACAGGATGCCGCATGCCGGGCAGCGGCATTTCGATGCCTGGGCTACCGAACAGGTCAACACAGATATGGGGTATTATTCCCATGGCATATCGCTTGATTATTTGGAAATTTACAATGAGGCCGCGAACGTGTTCGGTGAAAAGAACATCTTTTTTCTGCCCCTTGAGCTCATGCCCAGGGATCCCGTCGGCTTTATTTCAAAAATAACGGATTTTCTCGGCATAAATGGGCTTGCTCACAGCGAAATCCAAAGGCTTGTTTCAAACAGATTAAATGTGCGGTCTGTTTCTGATGGTGACAGCGACGAATTAAAAAAATGGAGATTGAGACCCAGGCACAAATGGATGAAGTGGTATAAGCGCTCTATACAACTTGATCCTCACCTGTCTGAAAGGGTATTGGCTGCATATAAAACCTCAAACAAGACGATTTCTGAAAAGACCGGCTTTGACCTGGGTGAATTCGGTTACTATTGATGCCGCAGCCAGCCGGCACCCTTGCCCCTGCGGCGATTTACGCTGGTAATGCCTGCTGCCCTGTCAAAA
>SLGU01000058.1 GCA_007136525.1 Desulfobacteraceae bacterium
ACCAAAACATTGAGCATGGCGTCATTGTCATGGAGCACCTGGGGTACGGCCTGGATGCCGAGCCCGGTTCTTTTGTAGGGCGCATCGCCGCGGTTTCAAGGCGGCGCGAGCTCCTGGAGGAAGATATCCAATCGGGCAAGGAACAGGTCCGTAAATCGATTATACCAAGAGATGAAAAAACATCATGACCATGGATGATTATACCGCAGACCTTGACAGTTTCACCCGCGAACTGTTTCATGAACTATCTCAGCCGGCCGGGGAAAAAACCCCGCTCGAAGACCGGGAGCAAAGTGAAATCGAAAGCCTGCTGGCCAAGGCCCGTGAGGCGGATCTCACCCAGCCTGTCGTGGACCTGTTTCTGCTCTTGCGGCGTATTCATAAGGAGAAGGGGCATACCCCAAAGGATCTTGGGCTCGACAATGCGGCGCTTGCCGAGCTGGCCATCAGGCATGAGCGCATCGATGAACACGGGGTGAGCGTCGGCGGACGGGTACTGAAAGCCTTGGCCATTGTCGGAGATGCAGACACCCGGGCCATGGATTATCTTCAGCGCCATCCCAGGGAGGCCCCCAGCGGCATCGAGCTCTGGGATTCGATCCGGGAAAACCAGGAGCGGATCAAAACCGTTTTGGACATGCGCCAGGCGGACTGGGATTCCTTCAGCGGACAGCTCCGGTTTGCCATCGAATCCGTCGAAACGCTTTCCAGGCTGCTGGACCTGCCCCAAAAGGCCGTTACGGATATCCAGCGTGTGACCCGGCACTACCGGATGCGCCTGACGCCTTACTATACCAGCCTGATTATGCCCGGTGCGCTCAATGATCCCGTCTTGCTCCAGTCCGTGCCCACGGGGGAAATGATCGACAACGTGGGGGAAGAAATCCCGCCGGTGGCCGCGGACCACTCCCCGGCCCGGCTCATCGACCAGTTCTACCCCCGGGTGGCCACGATCAAGGTGACGAACATGTGCGGCATGTACTGCACCCATTGCCTGCGCATTGCCCATATCGGGAAAAAGGACCGGATTTACAACAAGAAAGCCTACCAGGAAGCCTTGGACTACATCCGGCGCAATACCGGTATCCGCGATGTCCTGGTTACCGGGGGGGACGCCTTTGTCCTGCCCAATGACCTGCTCCGGTGGATCCTGGCGGAACTGGACGGAATCGACCATGTGCGCCTCAAACGCCTGGGCTCCAGGATTCCGGTGACCACCCCGCAGCGCATCGACGGCGAGCTCCTGGACATACTGGCTGCGAGCAACGACAAAAAGCCCCTGCGGGTGGTGACCCAGATCAACACGGCCCAGGAGATCACGCCGGTATCCCGGGACACCTTCAAGCGGCTTGCCGGGTGCGCCAGCGCCGTGCTCAACCAGGCCGTCCTGCTCAGGGGCATAAACGATACCCGCGTCAAGATGTGGAAGCTCTGTGAAACCATCCAGGAAGCCCATGTCCGGCCGTATTATATTTTTAATTGCAGCTACCGAAATCCCCAGTTCGCTCACCTCCGGGTTCCGGTGCAGGTGGGCCAGGACATCGTCGAGTCCATGTACGGCAACATCTCCGGTGATGCCATTCCACGCTACATCGCCACCGCCGGTGGGAAAATTCCCTTGCATCGCAGCAATATCCAGGGCCGCTCCGGCCGCGGCCTGATCCTGAAAAAGCCCTGGAACGGTGAAGAGGTGACCTATCCGGATCCCGCCGAAGAAGATTACGCCGACACCCGCTTTGCCTTTGCCAGGTATCTGGAATAGCCTGGCCTGAACCGTACTCAATTTTCCGGGAGTTGATTCGCATGCACCAGACAAGCGACCTGCCGGGCCGCGTCCAGGCGTGGCTGCAGAGCAGGCAGACGGAGATGCTGGCCTTTCTTCAGAAGCTGGTATTGATTCAGAGCGGCAGCAGAAACACGGCCGGCCTGGACCGTATGGCCGATGCAATTGCAGCGGCAATGCCAGCCCCGATGACGCTTCAAACCCTTACCTTTCCTGATCACGGCAATATGCTGATGGCGAAAACCCCTGCCGCCCAAGCCGGTGAAAAGCAGCTGCTTGTGCTGGGGCATACGGATACCGTATTTCCGGCGGACACGGCATTCAACTTTTACCGTGAGGATGAAGAAAAAGCATACGGTCCGGGTGTCATTGACATGAAGGGCGGCCTTGTCTGCGGCGTATTTGCGCTCTCAGCCCTTGCGCACCTCGGGCTATTGGAGCAGATTCCGGTATGCATGTTCTTCAATTCCGACGAGGAGATCGGATCGCCGGCTTCCTGGGATGTGATCTGCCGGGAGGCGGACAACAGTTTTGCCGCCTTTGTCCTGGAATGCGGCGGGAAAGAAAATGAAATCGTGACGGGCCGGAAAGGCAAGAGCGGCTACCGGCTCGAAGTGCAGGGCCAATCCGGCCATGCCGCCCAGGCCGGACAGGACAAGCCCAGCGCCATCCTCGAGTTGGCCCACAAGGTTATCGCGCTGGAGACATTGAACGACCCGCCCCGGGTGAGCCTGAACGTGGGCCTTGTCAAAGGGGGTATCGGCCCGAACACGGTGGCGGGGCATGCCGAAGCCCGGATCGACATCCGGTTTACCGGGGAAGCCGACGACCGGCGGGTGAAGGCGGCAATGGATCAGATTGTTGGAGCGCCCGCTATTCCGGGGGTTACCTGCACGTTGGCCTATGAAACCGGCCGGCCGCCCATGCCGCAGACGTCGGCTAACGAGGGGCTGTTCGAAATGGTTCAGCAACAGGCAGAGCGCCTGGGGCAGATCGTCCGCTCCGAGTTCCGGCACGGCGTGTCGGATGCCAATGTCGTGGCGTCAAGGGGCGTGCCGGTGTTGGACGGCATGGGACCTTTGGGGGATCTCGACCACAGTGAACAGGAATACATGCTCAAAGCCTCCCTCGTCCCAAGGACCTGCCTGCTGGCACTTTCCATCTGGCATTGCAGCCGGTCGGCAGGGACTCCCTGATTTGAAAAAAAAGTTGACACAGAGACCTGAAATAAGCAAATTAGGAAGAATAGAACAAATCTTTTCACAAACCCGAACCCTTAGAAGGAGATAACCATGTCACTGAAACGAATGCTTATCACAATGGCCGTGGTCCTGGGGCTGATGACCGGCGCACCCGCCGCGAACGCCGCCCAGGATATTCTTTTCGGAGGCGCTTCCATTACCGGTGTTTACTACCAGGTGGCGCTGCAGATCAGCAACCTCATGAACAAGTACGAGAGAAAGAATTATAATTATGTGGGGCGCCCGACAGGCGGTTCGGTATTCAATATCAATGCCATTGAAAGAGGGGCCTTTGACTTCGGCGTGGCCCAGTCGGACCGGAACTTCCAGGCATACAACGGTGAAGCGGACTGGGCTGGGAAGCCGGTGAAAGACCTCCGCAGCGTATTCAGCATGCATCCGGAGACCGTGATGCTGGTTACCCGCAAAGATACCGGCATCACCAAGGTGGAAGACATCAAGGGCAAACGGGTGAACATCGGCAACCCGGGTTCGGGGCAGCGGCACAATGCCCAGGACGTGCTGCGCATCTACGGCATTGACGAGAACAGTGACATCCGTGCGGAAGGCCTGCAGCAGCATGAAGCGTCCAGGGCCCTTGTGGACCGCCAGATCGACGCCTTCTTCTACACCGTGGGCAACCCCAGCGCGGCCATCGAGGAACCGGCCACTTCCGTGGCTATCCGCATGATTCCCCTGGACAGCGCCGGTATCAAAAAACTGGTGGCCGACCATCCCTATTACATCATGACCACAATCCCGGCCGGCACCTACAGGGGCGTGGACTATGATGTGCCGACTTACGCGGTGACCGCAACGGTTATCACCAATGCAAACGTTTCGGATCAGGCGGTTTACGACATGGTGAAGGCTGTTTTTGAAAACCTCGATGAATTGAAGGCCTCCCATGCCGCTTTCCGGAATCTAAACCCCGAGGAAATGCTCCAGGGCCTTTCCGCGCCCTTCCATCCGGGTGCGGTGAAATACTACAAGGAAAGAGGCTGGATGAAATAGAACCGGTTATTATCGGACAGAGGCAGGCGGATCAGGGGATGCGCCTGCCTCTTTTATGCCTTTCGGATCTGTAAATTGACACCCTTGATGGACTCGTAAAAAGTCGAAATCAGACGACTTTGAAAAAAGTCCAAGATCAAGGCTTGCGCAATTTTTGAAGAATTGAGCGTACTTAGCCGTACGTGAGATTCTTCGGAAATTGCGCGTAACGCAGATATTGGACTTTTTGCGAAGTCGT
>SLGU01000034.1 GCA_007136525.1 Desulfobacteraceae bacterium
ACATGATACTAATTATAGAAATTATCTATAATCAAGCTTACGGATATACCAAGAGAGGGTGGTCAGGCAATTAATGCACACTCAATCAAAGAGCCAGGTAATCCAAAAAACCAATATCAAGGGGCTGCTTTATACAGCCCCTATCTCATAAGCAGACGCCCCCTGTTATCATGTAAAATTAAGGATCATGCTGTCATTGGGGACAAACAGTTTCTGGGGCTGACCCGCATTTGCTGCAACGTACCCTGGAATCGCAACGCCGGAATCAAACTGCCGGTAGTTGACAAACGTACGGCCGTCTATGCGCACCTTCATTCCCGGTAGCGGTTCCTTTAGCGGTACGATGGCATACGCGTCCTTAAATTCTTTTGCAAGGTCGTCATAACCATTCTTTGCGGCCTGATTCCCAATGCTGACCTCAAGGTAATGCCTCCCCCCGCCCTGCAGGCGGCCTTCAAAGGTCTTGCCGATGGATTGGATGATATCGTCGATTTTCGTGTTCATGGAAATAGTCCTTTTATGACTGTTCAGGGTATTCATGCAAAACCGCCGTGTGCGGCTGGAATATATGTACCTATAGAGTAAGGCACAATACCATACAGTCAAGTATCAGTGGACGGTTGGCTGTGGACTGAGGTCGGTGGACGGTTGGCGATGACAAATACTGTTCTAAAAGGGAGAAGCAAGCTGATCCAGTAAAAAGGTAAGGGCCGTACCGGCTTTTTCTCGGATCAGCAGGTGGCATTTCTTGTCGTAGGGCGTCTCCGACAGGTTGATGATGGCCAGAAAAGCCCCGTTGTCAAGGGCATACTGGGGCATCAGGGACGCAGGCGTCACAACGAGGGTCGAGCCGATCACAAGAAAAACATCGCTGCCGGCCGAAAGGCGGGCCGCCCGGTCCAGGTCCGCCTCCCTCAGGGACTGGCCAAAGGATATGGTGTCCGGCTTCAAATAGCCGCCGCAAGCGCATTCCGGCGCCGCGTCCCCCTGCCTGATGGCATCAAGGGCCGCTGACAGGGAAGACAGCGCACCGCAACCCATGCACCGGATTCGCCGCGTATTGCCGTGGAGCTCGATCACGGCGGATTCCGGGAGGCCGGCTTCCTGGTGGAGCCCGTCGATATTCTGGGTGATCACGGCACGGATCTGCCCTTTTTCATACATCGCCACCAATGCCCGGTGGGCCGCATTGGGCCTGGCCGGCCCGAGTTCGGTGTACATATCCATCTTCTGGGCCCAGTACCGTTCACGTGCGGTCCGCGAAGACATGAATTCATCGAACATCACCGGGCGATAGCGGTCCCACACCCCGCCCTTGCTGCGATAATCGGAAATGCCGCTTTCCGTGGAAATCCCCGCCCCGGTAAACACGATATTGCTTTTTCCCTGGCGCAGTTTTCCGGCAAGCTGCTTAATGGCGTCCGCCATGAAACACCTCGTGCATTATTTGATTTACGAGCTGCACCCATCAACCGGACCGAACCGGTTTACCCGCCCAATGAATGCCGGCGGTCCATCATCCAGCCGGCCACGTCGGGCCAGACCTCGGTCATGGCTTCCCGGCTAACCACCATGCCCACATGGTCATAGTCCTTGGAAAACCGGTTGATCCGTCCCAGAAGAATGAAAATCCTGTCCGTGCTGCCGTATGCATCATGAATCCGGCGGCACCCCTCGACAGGATCGTTTCGGTCTTTGGCCGCCGCATAGGTGAGAACCGGCAGGCGGATGTCTTTTATTCCGTCCCAGTAGGAAAACCCATCGGCATCCGTCCACTTGCCGAAAAGCTTCTTCCAGCGGATGGTCTCAAGGATGGTGCCGGCGGGCTCTATCTCCGGCCCCAGGCCCAATGTTGGTGACGGCAAATACCCCATGATGCGCAGAAAGCCCGATAATGCCCACGATAGAGGCGGTACCTTGAGATACCGGTCCCCCAGGCTGATCTGGCTGCCAAAAGTAACGAGCCCCTTCATGCACTCCTGGGAGAGCCGCCCGGCTGACAGTGCGGCAATGATAAAGAGCCCGCCGAAGGAATGCCCGATCCAGAACGCCGGCGCGGCCGTTTGCCGGAAAACATATTCCTGGATGGCCGGCAGATCGTGATGAATCTGGTCTTGGGCCGTAATGGAGGAAAAAGCGTCTCCCTTTGGAGAAAGCCCGTGGCCTCTCAGTTCCGGTATCCAGACATCCACGCCTTTCTCTGCCAGATAAGACCCCATGCCGACGCCTTTGGGCGAAATCCAGAAATGGCGGTTTGTGTAGGAACCGTGAACCAGGATCGCCGGGAACAACGGCGGCTTGCTGCGCCTCGGGCGAATACGTGTAATGGCCAGCAAGGCCTTGTCGGCGGCGGTGATCCGGTGAATGTCCACCGCCACATCGCCAAGGATCTGCGTCTCTGTAATCAAAGGGGCCACATCGCTTGCCACGTTTATTTTCATATCACTCGTGCCGTAAATGCATAAAAAAGCCTTCCAATAAAAAGGGCGTTTTGGGGATGCGTCAATGAATTGCATGGCAGGTGATTTGCGCTGGGAGACACGCTTTTTACATTTTCCAAAGCAGGATAAAACCGGTTTGAATCAAAACAAATCGACTCCGTCCGTCATTTCACGGATGATCCTCAATTGACAGGGAATCTCAGCCGGCGAATCCGTCCGCAAGAATCGTGTATGAGATGCTATCAGCAGTGGCTTCATGGATTCTTATCCTGATTTGATTAAAGCGGATGATTGCGTTGTCTGCCGGATATGACAGGTCCCTCTGAAAGGTAGGCCGGTCAATGCTGTCCGGCCCGTATTCCCGGTACAACAAATTGATGGCGTCCTGCGTTTTCCCGGTATAAATGATTTCGAAATGATTATAGGGCTTTGATATATCCACCCGATTAATATTGGTTTTCTCAACGGGTTCAAATACTGTGTCTTCAGGCGTAATGGGTGTGTTTGCCTTATGGGTCTGGCCCTCAAGAAAATAGACGTTCAGCCATTGCCCTTCCGGGCTAATCCCATATCTTGGAAATACACCCGGGATTTCAATAAAATAGGTTATTTGCAGGTTTACGTCGGTTGTAAAAATGATATTATACAAGTCGCCTTTGGAACCGGCGTGCCTGACACCGGGTCCTTCAATTCTGAAATTGTTCAGGGCCTTCATTTTCTGATGAATGGTATATAAGGCAGAATACTCTTTTGCTTCCATCATTTTATCGCCGGCATAAGACTTTAATGGTTTATTGATTTCATAATGCTTTTCAATAAATGTTTTCGGCCCGGCAAGAACCGGCGTTTTATAGTCTACTTTGGCACAGGCGACATAAAAGAAAAAAAAAAAGACCAGCACCATCACAACCGTTACCCTGTTTTTAATCATGGACAGATCTCCTGAATTTCCTTGGTGTTTTCCAATAAGTTTTATTACTGACAAGGAATTAAATGAATGTCAAGCGGCAATGAGGATGTTCTCTATAAACAACTTGATTGTTGCTGCTGTTTTATCGTAACATGTACTTCCTTTTGCTCAACAATTACCATATTTGTGAGGGACCTTGATATGAGAAATGCAATTACGGCTGTTATTTTGTGTCTTTGCGACTCACTGCTGCTGAACATGAGCGGCACCGGAATGGCTGATGCCATGACGGCATCCGGCCCGGATGAAAAAAATTTCATTTATTATGTGGACGTTTCCGGCTCAATGAGCATGCGTTACCATGAACGGCGGTCTTCCAAAATCGATGTGGCCACGAAACTGCTCCACGCGATTAACGATGAAATGCCCGATATTAATGCGAGTGTCGGGGTTTATACATTCGGGCAGCATCTGGAGTATCGTCGTGTTGAACCCTTTGACCGCGACGCGCTGACAGAAGCATTCAATCAGATACCGACTGATTTTAAATTTACCGGCCGTCTCACCGCCATGGGCAGTGGCATCCAGAACCTGGATACAACCATTGCAGCCTTGCCGGGTTCTGTCGAATTTATTGTCATCTCGGATGGTGAATCCAACGCTGGAGACCCGCCAGGCGAGGTCATCGGGGACGTTTACGAACGGTACGGGGACCGGGTATGTTTCCATTTCATCAGCTTCGCCAGAAAATCCGGTGAAAAGGCTTTTGTCAGGGATTTATCAAAAATGAATGATTGTTCCGTCCTGGCAGAAGCTGTTGACCTGCTGGATGAATCCGCCAGGGCGGATTTCATAGAAAAAGTGTTCGGTCAATAATTTTTCCCAACGGATTTAAATCGCATCCCTTCTGTTTGCACCCATAAG
>SLGU01000159.1 GCA_007136525.1 Desulfobacteraceae bacterium
GGCGCAAGGGAGCGAGCCATAGAGATATCAGCGTTCTCCTGCAGTTGCCGGGGCAGCACCGCCCCACCACCCCCACGGAATTGACCTTATAATAAACAGTTATAATAAACAGTTATAATAAACGATAAGGCAGACGCAGCAGGCCTTTAATAGTCAAGGGAGGCAATATGAAAGTCGTATTCAGCGAATATTTTTACACGGTGTACACTTCGGATCCGGCCTCAGAGCCGGGACGCATGGAGAGCATTGTTCAGGCACTGCCGGATCACGTTGAAATCATCACACCCGAGCCCGCCACGGAAGAACAGATTCTCCTGGCGCATACCCCTTCACATGTCAATGACGTGAAAAGACAGGGGTTGTATGACATTGCCGCACTGGCCGCCGGCGCAGCCGTCAGGACCGCGCGCATCGGCCTTAAAGAGCCGGCATTCGGTGCCATACGCCCCCCAGGTCATCACGCCTCCGCTGACAGCGCCTGGGGTTTCTGCTTTTTTAACAACATGGCCATCGCCCTTCTTGCACTGAAGGCCGAAAAGCGCATCGAAACGGCAATTGTCCTGGATATCGACCTGCACTATGGCGACGGGACGGACAATATCCTGAACGGGGAAAACTGGGTCCGCACCTTCAACGTTTCAAAAAACACACGCAAAGAATATGTCCATGAAGTCGAACGCATTCTTTCAGGCCACCGGGTTGACCTGATCGGAATTTCAGCCGGATTTGACAATCATGTCAATGACTGGGGCGGGTTGATGGCCACGGAAGATTACCGCAGCATCGGCCAGATGGCCAGGGAAGCGGCTGCAGCGAACAACGGCGGGGTATTCGCAATACTGGAAGGCGGGTATAACCACAACGTACTCGGCCGCAACGCCGCTGCCCTGATCAATGGCATGACGCCGGCCGCATGACCTGGGGCATCAAATTACCTTTCAGCAATTTACCGTTTACCTTGAATCGGGTAATATGCTACTTATTCCAAAATGTACCATTAACCATCAACTATTAACCATTAACTATTAACCATTAACCATTTGAGGATTTCCGTGCGCGTTGGCATAGGATATGATATTCACAAGCTGGTCGCCGGCAAAAAGTTGATGCTTGGCGGCATAGAAATACCTTTTGAAAAGGGGCTCGAAGGGCATTCCGATGCCGATGTCCTGGTTCACGCCATATGCGACGCATTGCTCGGAGCGGCGGGAATGGGGGATATTGGAATGCATTTTCCCGATTCCGACAACACATTCAAGGACATATACAGCATCCGTCTGCTGGAAAAATCGTGGGCCATGGTATCCGTAAAATTTCCCCATATTCACAACGTGGATGCAACAATTTTTGCCGAAGCCCCGAAGATCGGTCCTTATCGTGCGGCAATGGCTGAATGCATTTCCCGTGCGTTGGGTATTTCTTCTGAATTCATAAATATAAAGGCGACAACCACCGAAGGACTCGGCCTTGTGGGAAGCGGTGAGGGAATGGCGGCCATGGGCATTGTCATGTTGGGTCCATGACATTTCGTGAGATGCATCCATCCGTTGCTTAAAAATTTTTTAACGAGAAAAACGGACACTCAAATTATGACGATCAGGTTATACAATTCTTTGAGCAGGCAGAAGGAAGTGTTCGAACCGGTGGAAAGCAGCAAGGTCCGCATGTATGTCTGCGGTCCCACGGTTTATGATTCCTGCCACATCGGTCATGCGCGGTCAGTGGTCGTATTCGATGTTATCTACCGCTACCTGAATAAAAGGGGATACGATGTTTTTTATGTCAGAAACTTCACCGACGTGGATGACAAGATTATCGCCCGGGCCAATACACTTGGCATCAGTTGTGACGAGGTGTCGGAAAGATATATAAAAGAATTTCATGATGACATGGACAGCCTCAACATGGTCCGCCCCACCATGGAACCCAGGGCCACAGAGCATATCCAACAGATCATCGGCATTATCTCCATTTTAATTGACAAGGGGTATGCCTATTCCGTGGACGGTGATGTGTATTTTTCCGTTGAAAAATATCATGATTACGGGAAACTGTCCGGAAGACGGCTTGCGGACATGGTCGCGGGGGCCCGGGTTGAAATTGACCCGCGCAAAAACAACCCCCACGATTTTGTACTGTGGAAGGCATCCAAACCGGATGAGCCCCTTTGGGACAGCCCCTGGGGACCGGGCAGGCCCGGCTGGCATATTGAATGCTCCGCCATGAGCGCCGAATATCTTGGGCAGACCTTTGATATCCACGGGGGGGGGAAGGACCTGATCTTTCCGCACCACGAGAATGAAATCGCCCAGTCCGAGGCCGCGTTCGGGAAAACGTTCGTCAAGTACTGGGTGCACAATGGCTTTATCAATATTGACCAGGAAAAAATGTCCAAGTCACTGGGCAATTTTCTGACGATCAAGGAAATCGTCAAAACCTGGCACCCGGAAGCGTTGCGGCTGTTTTTGCTCTCCAGCCACTATCGATCCCCGCTGGATTATACAGACCAGGCGATGCAGGAGGCGACTGCCGGCATGGACCGCATATACGCGGCACTGGCCCGCGTTGAGAGCCGCCTTGGTGCGCCTGTTTCCACACTTGCCGGAAAGGATACGGATATCCCGGTTTCCGATCAAAGCGATACCGGCCGCCTTTTTGTTGAGGCCATGGACGATGATTTCAATACCGCTCGCGCCATCGCGATCCTTTTCGAGACCGTGCGGCGGGTTAACCGGCTCATGGATGGACAAGAAGACAGTTCAGCCCATTCGGTTCAGGACAAGATCGCCCGGGAAACAAGGGAAATACTGAAAATCGGTGAAATTTTAGGGATTGCCAACCTGGATCCGGATGTTTATTTTCAGCAGAAACAGGCCAGTGGGCTGGGTTCCAGGCAAATCGACCCGTCGTGGGTGGAAAAAAAGATTGCCGAACGCAATCTGGCCAGAAAAAACAAAGATTTTTCTGCAGCGGATGCGGTCCGGGATGAACTGCTGGAAATGGATATCGTCCTGGAAGACCGACCAGAGGGAACGATCTGGAAAATGAAACATTAATGGCGCATGGAACAAGAAAAATTTCAGCTTGTCACGGCGATGAAGCCCACAGGGGACCAGCCCGGTGCCATTGATGCCCTGTGCCGGGGTGTCCTGGAAGGAAAAAAGCACCAGGTGCTGCTGGGCGTGACCGGGTCCGGCAAAACGTTCACCATGGCCAATATCATCGAAAAGCTCCAGAAACCCGCGCTTGTCATCGCCCCCAACAAGACCCTTGCCGCGCAGCTCTACAACGAGTTTTCGTCTTTTTTCCCCCACAACGCGGTCGAATACTTTGTCAGCTACTATGATTATTACCAACCCGAAGCCTATCTTCCGGTATCGGACACCTACATCCAGAAAGACTCATCCATCAATGAGATGATCGACAAGATGCGCCATTCTGCGACGCGATCGGTGCTTGCGCGGAAAGACGCGCTCGTTGTGGCTTCCGTGTCCTGCATCTACGGCCTTGGGGCGCCCGAAGATTACCTGGCGATGCGCATGGATTTGCAGAAGCACATGACAATGGAAAGGAGCCGGTTGATTTCAGCGCTGGTTGAAATGCAGTATGAAAGAAATGACACGGACTTTCATCGCGGCGTATTCCGGGTGCGCGGAGACCGGGTTGAGATTTTTCCCTCTTATGAAGAAGATATTGCGGTGCGTGTTGATTTTTTTGGCGACGAAATCGATGCCCTTTCAGAAATCGATCCCCTCACCGGAAAGGTTCGAAAGACATGGCAGCATATGACCATTTACCCGGCCAGTCACTATGTGACCCATCGCCGAAGCCGGAGAAAAATTATTGAGTCCATCAAGGATGAACTCAGGGAACGGAGCGAATGGTTTCAGGGGTCTGGCAAGCTTATCGAGGCGCAGAGAATTGAGGAACGAACCCGCTATGACATGGAGATGATACTGGAGCTGGGATACTGCAACGGCATTGAAAACTATTCCCGCCATATCACCGGACGCAATGCCGGTGAGCCGCCGCCGACCCTGCTGGATTACTTTCCCGGTGATTTCATGGTCTTCATCGATGAGAGCCACATCGGTCTGCCGCAGATTAAGGGGATGTACAACGGGGACTACTCGAGAAAAAAAAACCTTGTGGATTATGGGTTCAGGCTTCCCTCTGCACTGGACAACCGGCCGCTCCGGTATGATGAGTTCCAGGCGCGGATCAATGATGTCATTTATGTTTCCGCAACGCCCGCAGAGATGGAAATGA
>SLGU01000232.1 GCA_007136525.1 Desulfobacteraceae bacterium
AAATTGATGAACCCATAAAAGTCGCTTTCAGACGGCTTTGAAAAAAGGTCAAGATCAAGGCGCGAGCAATTTTTGAAGAATTGATAGTACTTATGTGTACGTGAGATTCTTCAAAAATTGCTCGCAACGCAGATATTGAGCTTTTTACGAAGCCGTCAAAATTCAGATCCCCGGTTTTTTCAGGTGCACCCCCGATGCCTGCTCATAGGCGTAGGCGGCCTTCAGGAGGGCGGCTTCCTCAAAATAATTGCCCATCAGTTGAAGCCCGACAGGAAGCCCCGTTGTAGTGAAACCGCAGGGTACGGATATGCCGGGAATGCCCGCCAGGTTCGCAGAAAGTGTAAATATATCAGATAAATACATTTGCATTGGGTCTTCGGTTTTTTCCCCGATGGCAAAAGCGGCGGTGGGTGCAACGGGACTGACAATCACATCGCAGGTGTTGAAAGCCGCCTCGAAATCCTGTCGGATCAGGGTTCGGATCTGGGATGCTTTCTTGTAATAGGCATCGTAATATCCGGAAGACAGGGCATAGGTGCCCAAAAGGATGCGGCGCCTGACCTCCGGACCGAAACCGGCGGAGCGGGTGCCGGTGTACATGTCCCTGATGCCGCCTTTGGCTGTGCGATCCCTGAATCCGTATTTCACCCCGTCATAGCGGGCGAGGTTGGAGCTGGCCTCGGCCGGTGCGATCAGGTAATAGGCGGCCACCGCATGGGGCGCGTGGGGCAGGGAAATGTCCGTGCAGTTGGCGCCGGCGTCTTTCATGACGTCTATGGCCTTGAGGACGACCGCCTGCACCTCCGGGTCGATGCCTTCCGTTTCCATGTATTCCCGCGGAATGCCGATGGTCAGGTTTTTAATGCCGCCGGCCAGTTCCTTTCCCGGGTCCGTGACCGGTTGATCGATGGATGTTGAATCCCTGGGGTCGTACCCGGCAATGGCCGCAAACAGAATGGCCGCATCCGTTACATCCTTGGTGATGGGTCCGATCTGGTCCAGGGAGGATGCAAACGCCACCAGCCCGAAACGGGAGACCCGCCCGTAGGTCGGTTTTAAACCGACTACCCCGCAGTGGGATGCCGGCTGCCGGATGGAACCCCCCGTATCGGAACCGAGGGCGGCAAGGCACATGTCCGCCGCAACGGCCGCGGCCGAACCCCCGCTGGAGCCGCCCGGAATCCGCTTGGTGTCCCATGGGTTTTTTGTCGTCTTGAACGCCGAGTTCTCCGTTGACGAACCCATGGCGAATTCATCCATGTTGGCCTTGCCGACCATGACGGCGCCGCAGGCAGTCAGTCTTTCCATTACCGTGGCGTCATAGGGGGCAATGAAGTCGGCAAGCATTTTCGACGCACAGGTGGTTTTTATCCCCTTTGTACAGATGAGGTCCTTTATGGCGATGGGGATCCCGGTCATAGGGCCTGCTTTGCCGCCCGCAATGGCCTTGTCCGCGTTTTCCGCCGTTTTCCGTGCGGTTTCGTGGCATACGGTGATATAGGCCTCCACCGCCGGTTCAATGGCAGCGATGCGCGCCAGAACCGATTCGGTCAGCGCTGCTGCGGAAATGTCTTTTGCCGCCAGAAGCGCCTGCGCTTCGTGGATGGTCAGTGCGTAAAGGGGTTTATCAATCATGACCCAGAAAATTCCTGTTATTCGATCATTTTGGGGACAACAAAATACCCGTCCTCGGTTTCCGGGGCGTTTCCAAGGGCCCCGCCGCGGTCGATGGACGGTCGGGCGTCATCGGGCCTGAATGCGTTCCGGGTTAAAACTGCATGGGCGGTGGGCAAAACATTGGATGTGTCGATACTTTTCAGGGAATCCACATATTCCAGTACGCTCCCCAGATGCCGGGCAAAGCGGTCAATGTCGCCATCGTCGATTTTCAGGCGGGCCAGTTCCGCCACGTGCCGCACATCATCGGCTGTTATTTTCATCTGAACCTCT
The DNA here is from genome assembly GCA_007136525.1 of Desulfobacteraceae bacterium. The sequence continues at coordinate 1,951 of SLGU01000232.1, forward strand.
TTTTGGGTAAATACACGTTTGACGCATTGGCAAAGGAGGGCAGCCTATTGATCGTTCGACATGAGCAGGATGGCATCCACCCCGGCCTGCTGCAGACGGACAAGGTCGTCCCTCGCCTGCTCCCTGTCCGGATAAGGCCCGATGCGGACGCGGAGCCATTGCCCTTTCCCTTCAACGAAGGCCAGCTGCGTATAGGCGGGATATCCCCTGGAGCGGAACTTGTCCCGCACGGCCTCGGCGCTTTTCTCGTCCCGCAGGGACGCCACCTGAATGACAAAACCGCGCCGGGAAAGATCAGCGGAAGGGCTTGCTTCGATTCTCCTTTCGCGTGGCTGTGGCGCAGGGCCTGCAACCCTTGCCGAAGGCGGCGGCTTTTTTTCGAATTTGGGTTTGATGAGTCGAAGCGGCATCTCTTCTTCGTCCGAAAAAGCATACAGATCGTCATCCCTGAGTTTTTCGTAAAATTCGAAGGGTATCTGCTCCAGCGGTTTGCCGGTTTCTTCAATGCCGGCCTCCTCGGTCAGGACGCTTTTCTGTAAGCGGCCCAGTTTTTCATTGAGGTCAGCCATGTCAAAACGCACCGGCATGGTGTTTCTGCCCACCAGCACGCCGGAGAAAAACATGAATCCGCATGCCAGAAGAAAAAGTATCCAGAGGGATGCGCTGTGCCGGATGCCCCCAGGCGGTGCTTGTTTTTTTGTTTTTTTCGTATTCATGGCAACCTACATGGATTCCGGCGTGCTGACGCCAAGCAGCGTCAGGCCGTTTCCAATGACCGTGCGCACGGCCTGCACCAGGTAAAGACGACCTCGGCTCAGGGTGGGGTCATCGCTCAGCACCCGGTGCTTATTGTAATATGCATGGAAAGCGGCGGCAAGCGCCATCAGGTAATAGGCAACCCGGTGCGGTTCCATCATTTCTGCTGCACCGGCAACAACGTCCGGGTACTTGGAAAAGAGTTTCATGAGCTGGATTTCTTCCGGCTCAATCAGCCTTTCAAGTGCATCATCGGCAATACCATGGGTGCTTATGCCATGCTCCGAGGCCGCTTTTTTCATGATGCTGGATATCCGGGCGTATACGTACTGGACATAATACACCGGGTTGTCGTTGGTTTTCTGCTTGGCCAGTTCAAGGTCGAAGTCCAGGGGGCTTTCGTGGTGACGCGTCAGGAAGATGAAGCGTGCCGCGTCCACGCCCACCTCGTCGATGACTTCCCTCAGCGTGACGAACTGCCCCGCCCGTGTGGACATGGAAACGGGTTCTCCCTGCCGTACCAGGTTGACCAGGTGGGCCAGGACCACCCTGAACTGCTCCTCCTGAAATCCCATGGCCTTGACTGCCGCGGTGAGCCGGGGCACGTACCCGTGGTGATCCGCCCCCCACACGTCGATGACGCGGTCGTATCCCCGGTTGTATTTGTCCATGTGGTAGGCAATGTCCGATGCGAAATAGGTGGTCAGACCGTTTCCCCTGACGATCACCCGGTCCTTTTCGTCCCCGAACAGGGATGATTTGAACCACGTCGCCCCTTCGGACACGTATGCAAGGTTTTTCTCCAAAAGCAGGCGTATGGACGCGTCAACTTTTCCGGAATCGTAGAGGTCCTGTTCGGAGAACCACGTATCAAAACCGATGCCCAGGCTGTCCAGGTCCGACCGGATCTCTTCGAGGATCTGACCGGCGGCATACCGCGCGCAGGTTGCAACGGCCTCTTCTTCATCCATGGCAAGGAGTGCGGACGGGTTTTCATCCAACAAAGACCGCGCGATATCGTAGATATATTCGCCCTGGTAGGCATCATCGGGAAAAACGGCGGGTCGCCCGGAAAGTTCCAGCAATCGGAGGTAAACCGACTGCCCCAGGGTCCGGATCTGGCGTCCGGCGTCGTTGATATAGTATTCCCGGTCCGTGATGAAGCCGCAGAAGTTGAGAATCGATGCAAGGGCGTCCCCTGCAACGGCCCCGCGCCCGTGCCCCACGTGCAGGGGGCCTGTCGGGTTTGCGCTGACAAATTCGACCTGCACCCGTCGCCCCATGCCGAGATTGACGGCGCCGAAAAGCGCTCCCTTTTCATATACCGCCTTCAATACCGGAAGCCATGCGCCGGGGGATATAAAAAAATTGATGAAGCCGGGGCCTGCGATTTCTGTTTTCCGGATGATGTTTTCAGGGTCGTCAATATGCCGGATAATGGCTTCGGCGATTTTCCGGGGGGGCATTTTCTGAACCGATGCGCCCGACAGTGCTACGTTGGTGGCAAAATCACCGTGTGCGGCGATTTTGGGTTCGTCAATGGCGATATCCCCGAATTC
>SLGU01000192.1 GCA_007136525.1 Desulfobacteraceae bacterium
CAGGCGCTCAATTCGCTGATTGACAAGAAACTGCTTCTGCAGGTGGCGGATGAAAAATCCCTCACTGTGACGGATGACGCCCTGATAGATTCCATAGCCCGCACGCCGGCGTTCCAGACAGGCGGCCGGTTCGACCGGGAAAAATATAACCTTCTGCTGCAGCAGCACCGTCTCTCCCCCAAGCAGTTTGAAACCATGCAGAAGGAAATGATACTTGCAGGGCAGATACAGAATTTTGTCACCAATGCCGTAACCGTGTCGGAAACCGAAGCGCGCGCATGGTTTGAATGGGAAAATAAAAAAATTGATGTTGCATATGCGGCGTTTTCGCCGGATGATTTTCGCGATATTGAAATCTCCGGGGATGAAATCCTGGCTTATTATGAGGAAAACAAGGGGAAATATGAAATTCCCAACAGGAGAAACGTCCGTTTTGTCGGCTTTGATCCGGAAAATTTCGTTTCTGAAGCCACTGTCACCGATGAGGAAATCGCCGCCTATTACCAAAGAAACCAGGGCGCCTATAAAACCGAGGAAACCGCAACAGCCAGCCACATCCTGATCCAGGTCCCGGAAAGCCCGGATTCCCCGACAATTGAAGAAAAAAGGCAAAAAGCGTTTGAAATATATGAAAAAGCGGTTGAAGGGGAAGATTTTGCGGAGCTGGCCCGCACCTATTCCGACTGCCCGAGCCGTCAAGAAGGCGGGCGTTTGGGCACTTTCTCAAGACAGGACATGGTAGCGCCCTTTTCCGACAAGGTTTTTTCCCTGTTACCCGGAGAAATCGGTGAACCCGTTCGCACCCGGTTCGGCTGGCATGTTATCCGCCTCGAAGACTATCAGGCTGAATCAATCATTCCCATAGAAGACGTCGAGGATGAGATCAGAGAAGTGCTGGCCCGGCAGAAAGCCGGCAATATCGCCTATTCACGGGCAATGGAAATGTATGACATATCCTTTGACGGTGATGACCTGGTGGAAAATGCAGAGCGCTTTGGTTATGAAGTGAAAACGACCGGTTTTTTCACCCGTGCCCAGGGGCCTGAAAACATCAGGAACCCGCAATCATTTGCAGACAAGGCTTTTAATCTGGCCATCGGGCAGATCAGCGATGTCCTGGAATTAAATGAAAGGTACTACATTCTGCAGCCAATTGACATTAAAGAAGCAGAAATTACGCCGCTTGAAGCGGTAGAAGCGGACGTCAAAAACGACTTGAAAAAAGAAAAAAGCTTCGCAGCAGCAAAACAGGCGGCCGATACCTTCCTGGAAAACGCCCTGAAGACCGGGTCATTTACAGGGGCTGCCCGTGAAGCGGACCAGACAACAGCCTCGACCGGATTTTTTACCCGGAACGAACCCGTTCCGGGCATCGGCCGGGCCGATGAATTCACGAGGGCTGCCTTCAACATCCGTGAACCCGGGGGGATCCATGATTCACCGCTTCACATTGACGGCCGTTTTTTCGTCCTTTCCCTCGCCGATCAGAAGCTTCCGGGAAAAGATGAATTTACAGATCAAAAAACCCAGGTCAAGGCCCGTCTGGCCAACATAAAAAGGCAGGCAACATTTGATAAGTGGCTGGCAGCCCTGCGGGAAAACAGCGAGATCAACATATCGGACAGGTTTTCACGGCAGTTTATGAATTGACACATTCGTAAAAAATCGGTTTTTAGAGGGTGCCGTAAACAGTTCAAGATCAAGGCTTGCGCGATTCCGAAGAATGCAGCGTACTTAGCCGTACGTATATGTCTACAAGGCGTAAGCCGCAAATTCTGAGAAATCGCGCATAACGCAGATATTGGACTTTTACGGTGCCATCATGAATTGATGGAAACCCTTTACCCTGGCGTATCGGAGAGAAGGAATGGGTTTATTCAAGGATGGTTCCGGCGATAAGTCGCAGGAAAAATTTATCGTCAAACGTTGCCCGGAATGCCACATCAATCTGCCGGTTGATGCCACCCGCTGCCATTCCTGCAAATCCAGGGTCGGCAAAGTGGACCGGCACGGAAAAGCCAAAAGAGTCATCAACTGGTATTCTTACCTGATCTGTATTGTCGCCTGGGGCGTTTTTATTTTTTACCTCAAATGGGCGTTTTTCTGATATTCCCACCGGGATCTTCAATTACCTGGCCAGCATTGCCCGCATCATATCCCCCGCATTCTCCGCGTGATCTGCGATGGACCCGATAATCTGGGCAAGCTTGATCATGTGGATCACTGTTATCGGGTCGGCATCCATCTGAAAAATCTTGCGCAGGAGCGCATATTCCCGCTGATCGGCCTCATGCTCCATCTGTCGCATGTTGGTGATAATCGCTTTTACCTTGTTGCGCTGCTTTTCCGAGAAGCTCTTGAAATAAAGCCTTGCCTCGCCGACCATGCGGCTCAGTTCCTCGGTCGGTTCCACAACCGCGTCCACAAGTAGGAAAAAATCCCTTTCAAGCGGTTCCGGTATTCCGGTATCCGGCCGGTATGAAAGCCAGTTCAGGGATTCCTGAACGGAATCCAATACGCTGTCCTGTTCCCGCAAATATCTGAAAAGCTGAAATTTTTCCACCGGCAGCATCACGTTTTTGGGCAGGTGCCCGCGGATATTCCGCTTGATATCATCGGCCTCGTGCTCCAGGCGGATCACCTGCTGCCGATGCTCCTCGAAGACCTCGCATCGCGAGGACGCATAGCATTCAATGGCCTGCTGGAAAGCCCAGGCGCACTCCTTGACCTTTTCAGCATGCTCCTGAAGCTCATCAAAAGGGGAGCGGGTAAACAGAGACAACAACGGAATACGCATAACGCCTCCTGGTTATTTATAGAATCAATTGAATCAAATTGAATATCACCATGCTTGTGAGGGCCGCCACGGGAACGGTTAACACCCAGTATATCATGATTCTGAAAACAATGGAAAAATTAACCGCCTCGATTCCGCGCGCAAGCCCTACGCCCATGACGCCGCCTACAGCCGCATGAGAGGTAGAAACCGGCAGCCCAAGTTTCGATGCCAGCAAAACGGTCGTCGCTGCGGCAAAAGTGACGCAATACCCGCGGGAGTTTGTCAGCATGGTAATCCGCTGCCCAACTGTCCGGATCACCTTTGCCCCCCCCATGGCGATACCGATTGCAATCCCTACGCCCCCATACAGAAGGAGGTATGCCGGCACGGGAACCTGCGCGGCCACCTCCCCGGTTCTCGCGAGAAAATACATCAGGGCCAGGGGACCGATGGCATTTGCCACGTCGTTTGCACCGAGTGCGAGTGCCACATAACACGATGTGCCAATCTGGATCGTGCGAAATATCATTTCCGGATCACGGGAGGCGCCCTCCCCGGAAAAAAGCCTTTCCAAGAGTCTGCGCCCGCCAAAACCGCCCGCAACACCGATGACCGAGGCAACCAGCAGCGCTGTGATATCCCCAACGGCCATGGCCGTGCCCATGGGCGTCTTGAACAGAAACGACATAACCACCACGAACACGGCAAGGCCTATAAACAAGGGGGATAGCTTGAGGGCGGCGGCAAAGGCATCGCTGCGGGCGAGCACAAATTTAACTATTATATTAAACATGACAAATGCGATTGTCATACTGAAAACCGGTGATATGACCCAACTGCCGACAACCGTTCCCAGCACACCCCAGTTTATCACGCCAAAACCGCCTGTGGCCACCCCGAATCCCACCATGGATCCCACAATAGAGTGCGTGGTTGAAACCGGCATGGACATCCATGTAGCAAAAGAAATCCAAATGGATGCCGAAATCAGCGCCGAAAGCGCACCGATCATTGCGATCCGGGGGTCTTCAAAAACATGGGGGGATACGATGCCCCCACGGATTGTATCGGTAACATGAGACCCGATAAAGGTGGCACCGATAATAACAAGAATTCCAGCGATATAAATGGCCTGCCGGAGGGTGATCGCCTTTGCGCCGACTGCTGCAGCCATGGAATTTGCCACATCGTTTGCGCCGATGTTCCACGACATATGAAAACAAACAATGAACCCCAGGATTAAAAGGACATATTCCATCGGCATACGCATTTACCCCGTTATATCGGTATTCTTTCAGAAACGCACTGAAACCCTTTTCTGCAACGCCGGTGCTGACCTGCCGGTATCCAATATTTTCCAAAGACTGTACGGGCAGTGACGGTCCCCGATAAACGCTTTGTTTTTTTTTTTTTTCAATACCATACGGCCCATGATCCCGCAAGAAATAAAATACCCGCCGAAAAACCGCGTTTCTGGGAGAAA
>SLGU01000311.1 GCA_007136525.1 Desulfobacteraceae bacterium
ACCCTTGAGGTAGAGCACCTGGCCATTTTGCAGGACCGGAACGATGAACCGCCTTTGGAAGTGATTCGAATGCAGAATTTTTCGGCGAGTCTCGAAAACAGCGATTTTTCGGTCCCCCAAAATGAAATCTGGCTGCTGGAAGACAATCCAGTTTACGTTTCAGGAAGCGGCCGCCTGGACGGCGATTATGAATTCCTGGCTGAAGGAACCATTCCCCTTGCCGCGGCCGCAGCGCTCGTGCCCGATCTGGAGGACCCTGAAGGGAAGATCAGTTTTTCGGGAACCTTTTCTCAAACGGGCGGCCACCCCGATGTTGATGCTGAAATCGTCTTTCATGAGATGGGCCTAACCGTTCCGGTGTTGATGCAGAAACTCGGGCAAATTAACGGACGCATCCTGATCACAGAAACATCCGTCACCATAGAAGATGTCACAGGACGCATGGATACGGGCCGATTCAGTGCGGAAGGCGCAATCGAGATGGAAGAAGGCTTCATCCCGGGCATGGCCCGCTTGAGTGTCAACACCCATGCCCTTCCCATACGGATTCCGGGAACCCTTGAAGTGACCGTTAACAGTGACTTGGTTTTCAGCGGCACACCAGATGATGCAAGGCTTTCCGGACAGGTTATTTTCCTGGACGGCCTGTATTACCGGGACGCCCATATCAGCCTCATCGAAGAAGTCACCCGGCGCCGGCGGAGAGCACCGGCGCGTGCGGAAGTGGCAGGAACAGATATTCCCTACCTGAGAAATCTTGCCCTGGACATTGATACAAGCTTTCGAAAGCCACTCATGGTGGACAACAACCTGGCGCTGATGACGCTCCGACCGGAGCTCCGCATCAACGGCACCCTTGATCAACCAAGGGTCACCGGCCGCGCCGAAGTGGCCCAGGGAACCGTGTCCTACCAGAATATCGAATTCAATATAACACGGGGCGTGATCGACTTTGTCGATCCGTACCGGATTGAACCGGACATCGATATCCGTGCTATCTCGAATGTCCGCAAATGGGTTATCCTGCTTGAAATTTCCGGGACCCCCGATGAACTCGAATTCAAGTTGTCCTCCAATCCCCCTGAAGAGCATGCGGACATCCTGTCCCTGCTCCTGCTGGGGCAGACCACCCGCGAACTGGCGGAAGGAACCGGCCCGGCCGGGCCTTCCCCGGAAGAAATGCTGGTCAACCTCCTGGCCGACCGGCTGGAAGAGGATATTCGGGCCGGTACGGGCCTCGACGTCTTTGAACTGGAATATGCCCCTGGCAATGCGGACGCCGAAACCGACCCGACCCTGCGCGTCAAAATCGGTAAGGAATTGTCCCGGCGGCTGACCGTCACCTATGGGGTGGAAAGAAAAGGCGGCGAAACATTCCATCAACAGGCTGCCATCTACAGGCTGCTGGAATTCATGTCCATGAGCGCCTTCCAGGATACGGGCGGCACCTATGGCGGCGAAATGCAGTTCCGCCTGGAATTCAGATAAGGGTTATTCATGTCCTGCATACACTATTTTGGCATCACCTGCACGCGTTATGCAATCTGCCTGGCGATTGCGATCACGGTAGCCATGCTCCCGGATATCGGCCGATGCACGGCCGCAGAAGCATACGATGGGATCGAAGACCTCGTCGTCGGTAAAGTTGAGATCGCTATAACCGGGGTTCAGGAAAAGGATGCAGCTGAGTGGGAAAGCGTCACCCGCAGCCTGATTTTCATCGAGGAAGGCCGTCCCTTTTCCGACACCCGCTTTTCCCAGAGCATCAGCGCATTGAACCGGTCAGGTCTGTTTGCCGAAATCGAAATTCCCGACCCGGATTGGTCGGAAACACCCATTACACTGATTTTTCGACTCGAGCCGTTTGCCCGGATCAAGGACATCCGAATTTCAGGGGGATTCCCCCTGCTGGAACGCGAAATAATCACCGTCATGACCCTATACCCGGGGGACGCCTATCTCCCTGAAAAGATAGACGAACAAGTGCAGTATGTGAAGGAATTGTTCCGGACGGAGGGATACATCGACCCCGAAGTCGCCCTCCGGGCTGAAAAAGATCCACAAGACGGTCACTACGTCGTGCATGTGGATATCGACAAGGGCAGCTACTACGGCATTGACCGGGTCCGCTCCATGGGAAACGAAAATTATTCCGGCAAACGGCTCTTATTCCGGCTGAAGACCTGGCAGTCATCAATGCTCGTGCGGGGCGCAACCCGGCTGATCAGCAACGAAGTCGACGCGGACAAGAAAACCCTGACGCAATTCTACTGGGATCGGAAATACTGTGAAGCCCAGGTCGATGCGACGATACGCCTTAGTGAAGACCGGGCCCGGGCCCGGATTAACTTCATGATCAACGAGGGCCCACTATACGATGTGACCATAACCGGCAACAACGCCTTCTGGACATTCACGCTCAAGGGTGACCTGGTTATTTACGAGGAAGGCAATGTAAACGATTTCGGCCTCAGGCGGAGCATCCGCAACATTGAAAGCCGATACAGGGAAGCGGGTTATCTCGATGTCCGCATCAAGAGAATCGAGGAACACTACGAAAGAAGAGGGCAGGCGATCCGGGCAATTGAGCTTGCCATCGACGAAGGACCGCGCTACATCGTGGACACCGTTACGATCAGCGGGAACGACAACCTGCCAACCGACAGAATCAAGAACCAGATGCTGACGGAACCGCCCCGCTTCTTTCATCCCGGGCAATTCGTGCCATCAACGCTCAACGAGGATGTGGCCGCCATCGCCTCGCTTTACCGGCAGCGCGGCTTTCTCTCTCCTGAAATCGACACCCGGATCGAGACCCGCAGGGGAAAAGACGATAAAACCATGCTGGTCGATGTTACCATAGAAATCCACGAAGGGCCCCGCACCCTCATCACCGGCATCACCATCGAAAACATGGACGCTTTGGATGCGGCTGACGGGCTGAAAATGCTTTCCATGAAACCCGGCGACCCATATCGCGCGCACAGGGTCCAGGAAGGCCGGAACACACTTGCCGCAAAAATCTCGGAAAAAGGCTACCCGCATGTCCGTATCGAAACTGAAAACATCCTGTCCGAAGACGAAACTGAATCAGCGCTTGTATTCAGGGTAGACCAAGGCCCTTACGTCGAAATGGGGAAAACATTCTTCACCGGCAATTTTCTCACCCGGAGAAGAACGCTTATGCGGCGGACCACCTTTAAAGAAGGGGCACCCTTTTCCCTTTACAGCATGCTCGACTCTCAGCGTAACCTCCGCAACATCAACGCCCTTGAGACCGTTAGGTTTCAAACCATGGGCCTTGAGGAAAAAGCCGATCGCGTAACGCTTCTGGCCGAGGTAAACGAAAAAAAACCCTATTTTTTACAGTTTGCAACGGGCTATGACACCTCCCGGCTGCTTTATTTCAACACCGGCGTGGGCACCATCAACCTCCTGGGAAGAAACAAGGAACTGCGTGCATTCGGGGAAATCAGCATGATCGGGTACAAAGGGGAAATAGGGTATACCGAGCCCAACCTTTTCAACACGCGGATCGTAGCGGATGCAACGGTTTTTACCGAGGAAATCGAGGAGCTCAACAAGAACTTCGGGGTCAGAAGCACCGGTGCGACGGTCAACTTCTCCCGGGTGCTCACACCGACCATTTCCGCAAGCCTGGGATTCCTTTACGACCACAGGGACCAATACCGCACCGATGACACCCCGATTGCGCCCGAAGACCTGGAGCAATACCGTTCGCGGACCATCCTGGTGACCACGCCGGGCATCGCCTACAACAGCACGGATTCGTTCGTTAAGCCCACAAAAGGAATCCGCACGTCGGCATCGGTAGGCATTTCCAGGGGGCTCGACAACGACCTGGACAATTTTCTCAAGTACCGTGCGAACGCCCGTTACTACTACAGCCCGGCAAGGCGCCTCACCCTGGCCGTCATGGGTCATGGGGGATATATCGACCCATACGGTAAACGAGAAGACATTCCGGAAGACCAGCTCTTCTTTCTGGGCGGCACCATGAGCGTGCGGGGCTATTCTGAAAACCGCCTCCGCGTGGATGACAATCGCGACCCGGTGGGGGGACGCGTATTTCTGATGGGGAGCCTCGAAGCCCGCTACAATATCGGCAGAAATTTCGAACTGGCCCTGTTTTGCGATACGGGTACCGTGCGCGATGCCCCCAGGGATGAAAGGTCGGGCAGGTGGCGAACCGGTGCGGGCATTGGGTTGCGATATCATACCGCCATCGGT